>JBFYXR010000350.1:0-6485 GCA_041310455.1 Desulfobacteraceae bacterium
CGCCCAGGATATCCTGGACATTTCCCCTCCAGCCGCAGTGGACCGCCGCCACTACCGACTTCACTGCGTCATATATTATGACGCCCTGGCAGTCGGCCTGCTTGACCATGATCCCCAGCAGAGGGATATCGGTTATGATCGCGTCCGCGCTGCATACGCCAGGATCACTGTAATTCTCCCTGTGAAGCGCTATGATATCCGCACCATGCACCTGGTTCATATACATAATCCGCCTGGCCCCGACCTTCTCTCTGATCAGGCTGAGGTTTTGGGTGACATGCTCATGGAGGTCACCGGTGTTGAATGATACGTTAAGGCTGTCATAGGGAGGCCTGCTTACCCCGCCCCTCCTGGTAAAAACGCCGTGGGTCAGGCCGGTATGGGCTACAAGTGCATCAAACTGCAGGCGGGGGATTTCCCTGGCACAGTCAGAGGCAGGATATTTATTGATGGATGTATTTTTTAAAGACATAGCGGGGGGGTTAAAATATCAACGGGATACCTTTATGATTAGACGGTGCAAGTGTCCCCTGATTGCCCTGAGAAAAAAATAGATTCCGGCACGACACAAACCGCCCTATTTACCGCTGCTTCCTTCCGGATCTGACGGGGTTTCATAGGCGTCTGTCACGTGCGGTCCACTCTTCCTCAAGGCAGCCAGAGGACACTTTCAGACAGGGTTTCAGAAAAATTCCATTAAACCCATTCATGCGGATCCGGTCTTTTAGAACACCGTTGAGCACCAATCCGGAATTAACAGAAAAAGACTTCGATCAGGCTATATCAACTCTTTCCTTAAGTTCCTTCCCTACCTTGAAGAAAGGAAGCTTCTTGGGTGCAACATTAATAATCTCACCAGTCTTGGGGTTCCTTCCCTGGTAGCCTTCGTAATTCTTGATCTTGAAGCTGCCGAAACCCCTGATTTCCACACGTTCCCCTCTGACAAGAGCCTTTTCCATATCTCCGAAGACCGTGTTTACCACTTCCTCAGCCTTTTTAAGAGCCAGGTCTTCTGCTTTTGCCAGGGCCTCAATAAGTTGTGATTTATTCATAAGTCTCCTATCTTAAAAAGTGATTTCTTTCCTGAGCCGATATATTCTTAGCAGAAAGATAAATGGTCTTTCGGCATTTTTGACAGGACCCTATTGATATTTAAATAAACGCACTAAGTCAAGTATTTACTTGTATATACAGAAAAAAGGTTTTTATACAATATTATATTTTCATGATTTTATCCGGGATCCGGAATGCCTCTTCTGCAGTTGAATGTATCCGTTCCTGCGTGTCCGGGTTTTTTTAAAATTATTAAAATAATAAGTCAAGCCCCTTTTTTTACACGTTTTTACTGCATACTGTGACTGAAAATGTAAAACTCTTGATATTTGTGCGGTCCTGAGATAAAAATTCAGTCTCCACAAAAAGCTTTCAGCGGTGAGCTAGTGTCCATGCATAAATAAGGCTTTAATGGATGGAGCGTTCAGCTGTCAGCGATCAGCGATCAGCCAATCTGTCGAATTATAAGACTTTAGCTGAAAGCTGAATGCTGAGTGCTGACAGCTTGAATCCAAAAACGAGAGTTTTTGGATGAACACCAGCTAATAATTTTTTAAGGGCAAAATAATGAAAAGTCTAACAACAAAAGAAATCAGGAGTCTTATACCGTACCCTCCGGGAAAACCCATTGAGGAGCTTGAAAGGGAACTGGGTATATCTGGTTCGATCAAACTTGCCTCCAATGAAAACCCCCTGGGCCCATCACCCCTGGCCGTACGTGCCATTATTGATAGTTTAGGCAGGATAAACCGGTATCCGGACGGCAGCGGTTATTATCTTAAAACCAGGCTGTCGGAGGCATACGGTATTACCACCGACAGGATTATCATAGGCAACGGCTCAAACAACCTGATTGAACTGGCCATCAGGACCTTTTTGACAAGGGGCAGGGAGGTTATACAGGCGTTCCCGACATTCCTCTTTTATGAAAAGATAACCACAGGCTCGGGATGCAGGCTCATATCCGTGCCCCTCAAGGACTTCAGGCTCGATCTCAACGGCATCCTCAATGCCGTTACAAGGAAGACCGGCCTGATATTTATCAATAACCCCAACAACCCCACAGGCACCGCCCTTTCCGGCAAAGAGGTGAAGTCCTTCCTGCAGGCCCTGCCTGGCGATATCGTTGTGGTGCTGGATGAGGCATATATTGAGTTTGTAACGGACAGGGATGTTGCCGACGGGCTTGAACTCCTTGGGGACTACCCGCGACTGATTGTGCTGAGGACCTTTTCAAAGCTTTACGGGCTGGCCGGCCTCAGGGTCGGATACGGCTTTTCCTCGCCGGAGATAATCGATTACATGAACAGGGTGAGACAGCCCTTTAACGTCAATCTGCTTGCCCAGGCCGCTGCCACGGCTGCGCTTGATGATAAGGCCTTTGTCGCGGACACCCTGAAGGTTGTAAGGGAAGGGCTGGAATATCTATTCGCCGGCCTGAAAGAGCTTGGGATCGAATACCGCCCCACCCAGACCAATTTTTTCCTGATAAAGTCTCCCCTGGGAGGGAAAAAGACATATGAGCTGATGCTCAGAGAGGGTGTCATTATCCGCTCCATGGAGAGCTTCGGACTAAAGGACTACATAAGAATAAACGTGGGCCTCCCTGAAGAGAACGAGAGGTTTATAAGAGCACTGAAAAAGGTATTGGCCGGTAATCCAGGGTAATTCAAAGGCATCAACAGTATCCCTTGTGCACAGTTTTAAGGCACAGGGCTCAGGGCGCAAGAAAAACAAATTACAGGTCTTTTTGAACCATTAAAACCTATGTCTTGAGGTGAAAACAGCAATGGAAAAATTGGTGATAGCCGTTGACGGGCCTGCCGGCTCCGGAAAAAGCACGGTAAGCCGCCTTCTGGCGAAAAGACTCGGCATCCTTTATCTCGACACCGGAGCCATGTATCGCGCAGCGGCCCTTCATGCGCAGAGGATGGGGATAGATTTTGCAGATGGTCCGGGATTATACAGGATGTGCCTTGAGCTTGATCTGCGCTTTATGCCTGACGGCGGGAACCAGAAGATATTCATGGGCAATGAAGATATCACTTCCGGGATTAGAAGCCCTGAGATGGACATGCTGGCATCAAGGATATCCTCCGTCAGGGAAGTAAGAGATGCCATGACCATGCTTCAACGCAGAATCGGCACGGCAGGATCATTGGTTGCCGAAGGCCGCGACATGGGCACAGTGGTCTTCCCCGATGCGGGCTATAAATTCTTCATAACCGCATCGGTACCCGAAAGGGCACGAAGGAGATACCTGGAAAGGGTCGGCCGGGGTGAATGCATATCGATAGAGAAGGTTGAAGAGGATCTGAGGAAAAGGGATGACCAGGACTCCGGACGCGCCATAGCGCCCCTCCGGCCTGCCGGGGATGCCGAAATAATCGATACCACAGGTGTTGACATTGAACAGGTTATTGAAGGCATTTTAAAAAAAATTCATAGTTATTGATGTTTATCTTGATATTTGGTAATAATGGCATAATATAGATCGTTCATTTGGAAAATACGGGATTTTCAAGGGCAGGATTAAGGCGCTAACCGCTGGATAACACACTCTAATTCAGATGCCATGCGGCAGCGCGGCAATCAGCAGCTGCCCCTGACATGCCCGCTTAACTTCTTTTCTGAAGGGAGGGGATGTAAATGGAGCATACCCGTTTCCGGACGAATAATATTTTTAATTCCAATCTTTTGGAACAATACATCTAGGGGGTATTTACGTTAATGGATAAACCAACAGACCAAATTAAAGAGACTAGCCAGGACGACAACAATGATACTACAACCTCTGACCAGGATTTTCTGGACGAATTTCACTCCGGCAAAAAGGCCGGCGACATGAAATCAGGAGACGATTCCTCGGGAGACGACAGTTTTAAGTCCCTGTATGAGCAGAGCCTTAAGACCATGCAGGAGGGCGAGCTTGTATCCGGAGAAATCGTAATGATCGGCAAGGAGTTTATCCTGGTCGATATCGGTTACAAATCAGAGGGACAGATCAGGATCAACGAATTCATTGATGCCGAAGGCAATATTACCGCCAAGGTGGGCGACAAGATAGACGTTCTTCTTGAAAAGAGAGAGGATGAGGACGGGCGCATTATCCTTTCCAAGGAAAAGGCCGCAAAGATCAAGATATGGGATGAGATCAAGCGGATATACGAGGAAGACGGCACCATACGCGGGCAGATTGTTTCCCGTTTAAAGGGAGGCATGGCTGTTGATATCGGGCTTCAGGCCTTTCTCCCCGGGTCTCAGATCGACCTTAAACCTATCAAGAACTTCGATTCACTGATAGGTACCAAGCATGATTTCAAGATCCTCAAATACAACAAGCGTCGATCAAATATTGTTCTTTCAAGAAGGGCGCTTCTTGAAAAAGACCGCAAATCCATGAGGGAAACCACCCTTAAGAAGATAGAAGAGGGCTCGGTCGTAACAGGAACAGTCAAGAACATCACAGATTACGGGCTTTTTATTGATCTTGGAGGCATTGACGGGCTTCTCCATATCACCGATATCTCCTGGGGCAGAGTAGGCCATCCGTCGGAACTCTTTCAGGTAGGCGACCAGATCCCGGTCAAGGTCCTGAAATTTGACACGGAAAAAGAGAGGGTATCCCTCGGCCTCAAGCAGTTGAAGTCTGATCCATGGAGCGATGCGGACAGCAAATACCCCATAAACACCAAGGTCTCAGGCAAGGTCGTAAGCCTTGCGGATTACGGCGCATTCATCGAGATCGCGGAAGGCATCGAAGGGCTCATCCATGTATCAGAGATGTCATGGACCAGGAAGATAAGGCATCCGTCCCAGATGCTCAAGGTCGGCGATGTGGTTGAGGCGGTAGTCCTGAATATCGACTCTGTAAACAAGCGGATATCACTGGGTCTGAAGCAGGTCGAGCCCAACCCATGGGCGGTGATAGGAGAGAAATACCCCATCGGAACCACCATTGAAGGCAGGATAAAGAACATAACGGATTTCGGCATCTTTATCGGCATCGATGAAGGGATTGACGGGCTTGTTCATATATCCGACATATCATGGACCAAAAGGATCAAGCACCCTTCAGAGGTCTATAAAAAAGGCCAGGAAGTCCAGGCCGTGGTCCTGAATATCGACGAGGCCAACGAGCGCTTTTCGCTGGGTATAAAGCAGCTGACCCCTGACCCGTGGGATGAGATACCGGTCAAATATAAACCGGGCACAAGGGTTACCGGAACCATTACCAACATAACGGACTTCGGGGTTTTCATAGAGCTTGAAGAGGGCATTGAAGGCCTGATCCACGTATCTGAATTGACCAAGGAAAAGGGCGGCAATCCCCTGAGCAGGTTCAAGGTTGAGGATGTAATCCAGGCAAAGGTGATAAACCTGTCCAAGGATGAAAAGAAGATCGGCCTTTCCATCAAGCAGCTCGAAGAAGGCGAAGAAAAGGATATCTACAAAAGATATATGAACAGCAGCCGTGAGGCAACATCGAATCTCGGCGAACTGCTGAAGGCAGGGATGCAGAATCTCGAGGCCAGGAACGCCGCGGAAAACGCCGCCAAAGAGCAGGAGTCATCCGAAAAGGAAGATCCCGAATCCTGATCAACCGGGGATTTCCCCTGATATCAAGACTTCATTTCCCCTTTAAAACAGGGGAAATGAAGTAATTTATTTTTTACACCCTATCAAAAATACAATATGTCCATTAAAAAAAATCCTGTCCTGATTGTCCTTGTCATCCTGGGGATAGCCTTCATCGTCCTGGGAACGGCCATGTATTTTGTATCCGGCCTTTTAAAATCATCCTATTCCGGAATCGGGTTTTCCGATAAGATAGGCGTTATTGAAATAGCAGGTGCGATAAGCGACTCAGGCGCTGTTCTTGAGCAGCTCACGGATTTCAATAAAGACAAGCACATTAAGGCCATCATACTGAGGATAGACTCCCCAGGCGGCAGTGTCGGAGCATCACAGGAGATCTACAGGGAGGTGGCCAGGGTCACACAGACAAAAAAGGTCATAGTATCCATGGGTGACACCGCGGCCTCCGGGGGCTATTATATCGCCGCTGCCGGAGATAAGATAGTTGCAAACCCCGGAACAATAACCGGAAGCATCGGCGTCATCATGTCATTTTACCGGATTGATGAGCTTTCCAGGAAAATCGGCCTGACCCTGGAGGTTATAAAAAGCGGGGAATTCAAGGATACAGGCTCCTCATTCAGGGAACTAACAGACAGGGAAAGGGAGCTGATGAACGGCGTGGTGGTGAACATCCAGGAGCAGTTCATAAAGGCAGTGGCCGAGGGCAGGAAGCTTCCGGTTGACAGGGTGCGCGAGATCGCCGATGGGCGCATTTTTTCAGGGGAAATGGCAAAGGGAATGGGGCTTGTTGACGAGCTCGGCAATTTCCAGGACGCCGTGAATCTTGCCGC
>JBFYXR010000351.1:0-6277 GCA_041310455.1 Desulfobacteraceae bacterium
AGATTACCGCCGCCGCTGTTGTCATCTTGGTTAAAAATGAACCGGCCCCTCCCCCTCCGAACACTGTCTGGCTCGAACCGCCGAAGGCTGCACCCATGTCAGCCCCTTTGCCTTTCTGCAAAAGGACTATAAGGATAAGCGCAAGGCATACAACGACATGCAAAAAAACAATTATTAACTGCATTAAAGGAAATACCTCAAATTAAAAGTAAACTTCAATCGGCTGAAGCCGCTAGCTTTAGGGGCCAAGGATTCCAGGATTCCGGGATTCAAGTGCCACAAAGCTTATATGCTGGGAGGCTAGGAAGCTATAAAGCCTGGTCTAATAATATCTTAGACCAAAAACCGTCCCTGAAACAATAGACTGGGAAATATAAACACAAAAAGAAAAAAATGCAACAGGAATATTTTCTTATCCTCGACAAAGAAACGTCGAGGATAAGGGTTCCTGGTTCACCGTTCACGGTTCAAAGTTCAATATAAAACGGAACAACGAGAAACTAAAACCTGATGATCCCCAAAAATGACTCGGGCTTGAGGCTTGCCCCGCCGACCAGGGCGCCGTCGATATCAGGACATGACATCAGCGCGGCCGAGTTGTCGGGTTTCACGCTCCCGCCATAGAGTATCCTGATCTGATCGGCTGTTTCTTTGCTAAAGTTATCTTTAATCCAGTTCCTTATGAAGAGGTGGATCTCCTGGGCCTGTTCAGGCGTTGCTGTCCGTCCGGTCCCTATGGCCCACACGGGCTCATAGGCCAGTATTATGGATTTAGGCAGGCTGCCCTCCTCAATAAAAAATTTCAGAGATCCCTTAAGCTGGTTCCTTATTACATCAAACGTCCAGTTGTTTTCCCTCTCGGCAAGCGTCTCCCCGATGCAGACAATCGGCGTCAGACCTGTAAGGTGGGCCGCCTTGACCTTTGAGTTGATCATCTCATCCGTTTCTTTAAAAAGGCTCCTTCTTTCGGAATGTCCGAGGATCACATGGGTGCAACCGGCGTCAATAAGCATCTGAGGGGAAACCTCCCCGGTGAAGGCCCCTTCCTTTTCCCAGTGCATGTTCTGGGCCGCCAGAAAGATATCGGCCTTTCCTATTGCCTGTTTCACGGCATAGAGGTTGGTAAAGGGAGGCGCCACAAGCACATCTACACCGGAAACGCCCTTTATCCCCTCTGCAATCGCCTTTACAAGGGCGGTTGACTGACTGATGTTAAGGTTCATTTTCCAGTTGCCGGCGATAAGGGGTATTCTATTGACCATTTGATAAGCTCCGTTTGTTTATTGGATTAGAGAATAAATCCGTCACTCCCCCTCACCCCTGCCCTCTCCCGCAGGGGGAGAGGGGGAAAGGGTCTGGAGATACAGCATGGGGGATAATGACCTGACTGCTGATTGCTGAAATCCGCTACTACATCCCGCCCATATAGGCAATCAGATCTATCATCCTGGTGGCGTAACCGAATTCATTGTCATACCAAGAGAAGACCTTGGCCATGTCACCTACAACCATTGTAGAAAGGGCATCCAGCGTAGAAGACACTGTTGTGCCGTTAAAATCAATTGATACAAGGGGCTCTTCACAATAGGCAAGGATGCCTTTGAGATATGTCTCAGAGGCCTCTTTCATGGCCTTGTTGATCTCAACAGCTGTCGCAGGCTTGCTGAGCTGGGCAGTAAGGTCCACCAGAGATACGTTTGGCGTCGGGACCCGGATAGCTATGCCGTTCAGCTTGCCTTCCAGCTGAGGAAGGACAAGGGCCACAGCCTTTGCCGCACCCGTTGTAGTGGGGATCATGGAAAGGGCGGCAGACCTTGCCCTGCGGAGATCCTTATGGGGAAAATCCAGGAGCCTCTGGTCGCCGGTGTAGGCATGGGTTGTTGTCATAAGGCCCTTTTCAATCCCGAAGTTGTCAAGGAGGACCTTGCATACAGGGGCAAGGCAGTTTGTGGTGCAGGAGGCATTGGAAACGATATGGTGTTTCTGCGGATCGTATTCCTGGTGGTTTACTCCCATAACAATAGTCAGGTCCGGGCCCTTTGCCGGGGCAGATATAATCACCTTTTTGGCCCCTGCCTCCAGATGGGCGGCGGCCTTTGCCTTTTCAGTGAAAATACCTGTGCACTCAAGGACAAACTTCACATCCAGGTCGCGCCATGGAATCTTGGCCGGGTCCTTTTCCGTAAAAACCTTTATCTCCTTACCGTTGACGACTATGGAATTGCTGGTGCTTGAGACTTTCGCATCAAGAATACCCTGGGTGGAATCGTATTTCAAAAGGTGGGCCAGGGTGGGGGTGTCAGTAAGATCGTTTATCGCCACGAACTCTATATCTTTATTTGACAATCCGGACCTGAAGGCCATCCTTCCAATACGACCAAAACCGTTTATTCCGACTTTAATAGTCATTTTAAACCTCCTGTATGCATTATAAGGGTTAACAGAAAATGTTTTCTTATTTTAATAAAATTCGAATCTCAAAATCCGAATCACGAAACAAATTAAAAATCCAAAATTCTAATGTTAAAAACAATAACTCTTCGCAGTAACAGGTGTAATTTATGTTTTTGAATTTTTGTGATTCGATATTGTTTCTGATTTCGACATTAGGATTTTGAGTTTTGATTCCTGTAAAACTGACTTAATTTTATCATATCTAACATAGTCTATGAGATAAGTTACCAGTAAGCACAGATATATTAGGCGGCCTAGACGCCCCCTGAGTCCGGGAGTTCCAGCGACATCGTGATCGCGTCCTCGTTTGTTTCAGAATAGTATTTAGGTCTTATGCCGGTCTCAAGAAAACCCATCCTGCTGTAAAGGTTCCTGGCCGCTGAATTTGAGCGCCTCACCTCCAGCCAGATGTTTTTTACCCCTTTGGAGAGGCCTTCCTCGATCATTTTTTCCAGAAGGAACCGCCCGAGGCGCCTTCTCCGGCTGTCGGGGCGGACCGCTATATCAAGAAGCTGGATTTCACCCTCCAGGACCCAGTAACAAATGTATCCGGAGACCCTGCCGTCTGCAGTCAGGACCCACAGGTGAGAAAAGGATTTTTCCATCTCCGCCCTGAAGTCGTTAAAACTCCAGGGAGAAGGGAAAGAGGCCCTTTCTATCTCGATGATCTCATCAGCGTAAACCGGAAAATTGTCAGGTCCGATTTTCAGGAGGACAGGCATGTCTATTTCAAAAGATTCCCTGCCAGAGAAATGCTCATCTTGCCGGCTTCCTGGGCCTTTTCAGCCAGTTCGCTCAGCCCCAGCCTTGAGCGGTTCTGGGCGATTGCTATAACCATAGGCAGGTTGACGCCCGTCAGGACCTCTACCATCTCGTCCTTTAGAAAGGAAAGGCTGATGTTGGAAGGCGTCCCCCCGAACATGTCCGTAAGGATAAGGACGCCCTTGCCTTTGTTAAGGACGGCTATCTTGTCCTCGATCATCTTTCTAATCTTTTCGGAGTTTGAGGTCTGGGTGATGGAGATAACCTCTACGGCTTCCATCCGTCCCACAATAAACTCCGCGGCATTCAGAAATTCCTTTCCCAGATCACAGTGGGTAACGATCAGTAAACCTATCATGATTAGAGCCTGTCTCCTTGGAATCAGATTTAAAACTCTTCATCGTTCTGAATAATTGTTTTATAAAGCTCCTGCCTGGTCGGGATCTCCAAGAGGGTTTTTCTGAATGCGCTGTTTTTCAGGAGCTTCGCTATCCTTGCAAGGGCCTTTAAATGCACACTGGCGGAGTTTTCCGGAGCCACGAGCAGGAAGAACAGAAAAACCGGCTGCCCGTCCATGGATTCAAAGTCGAGCCCTTTTATGCTCCGTCCGAAGGATATGACAGGCTCGCTGATCCCATGGAATTTCCCGTGCGGTATGGCCACGCCGTCGCCGATCCCCGTGCTTCCCAGCCGTTCTCTTTCCAGAAGGACCTTGACCAGGGCATTCTTATCCATTGACGGCTGGCTGTTTACTATGGTCTCCGCCAGCTCTTCGATGGCCTTCTTTTTATCTCTGGCCTTCAGGTCGGGGATGATGTTCTTTGCATCTAATATTTCCGATAATCTCATAATATTACACACGTAATGAAAATAGATTTTTATATCAGCTTAATGGCTCCATCAAGCCCAGGTTGCCATCCTTGCGTCTGTAAATGACGTTTATCTCTCTTGAACGGGAATTTCTGAAGACCATAAAATCCTGCTGAGACAGGTTGAACTGCATCGCAGCCTCCTCAGCGTCCATCGGTTTTGCGACTATTTTCTCAACCTCTATCCTGAACTCCTCGGTCCCCGAATCCGCAACCTCCTCAGCCTCGCTGCCTACCAGTGCGGTTTCATTTTTTCGGGACTCGGTCCGGCGGTCCCTCATCTTTTCCCTGTTTCTTTTTACCTGTTTTTCAATCTTATCCATGACCTGGTCAATTGCCGAATACATGTCCTCAGTCTCAACAACTCCCTTGATCAGTGTTCCGTTCACGTTTAGCGTAACATCCGCCGACCGTCTGAATTTTTCGACGGCGAGCACAATATGCGCCTCCACCGGAAAATCAAAATATTTATCCATCTTGGATACCTTTTCCTCAGCGTAGGCCTTTAAACTTTCCGAAGCATCAATGTGTCTGAAAGTTACGGTAATCTCCATAGGCTAACCTCCTTCGTGGAGAAAGATTATTGTTAGATTAATTAATTTTACAAATCACAGCAAGATAAAATTTCAGAATAAATCAGGAAGGCACCCGCCTTTTACGTGAAGGCAGGATCCCCATTGTCTCCCTGTATTTTGCCACTGTCCTCCGGGCAACATCAATGTTGAAATCCTTCAACTTCTCAGCGATCTCCTGGTCGCTGTAAGGGTTGTTCTTGTTTTCACCCCTGACAATATTTTTGATATGCTCCTTGACGCTTTCCGAGGCAATGGAATCGCCCTCCATGCTGTTGATAGCGCTGTTAAAGAAATACTTCAGTTCAAAAACACCCTGTGGCGTATGGACATATTTATTTGTTGTTACCCTGCTTATGGTGGATTCATGCATCTGTATATGTTCCGCCACGTCCCTCAATACAAGCGGCTTCAGGTGAGTCACCCCCTTTTCAAAAAAGTTTCTCTGAAACTGGACAATGCTCTCCGTGACCTTATAAATGGTCCTCTGTCTCTGATGTATGCTTTTGATCAGCCATGCGGCTGATTTAAGCTTTTCCTGAATGTACTCTTTTGTGTTTTTTTCAAGGGAATTTTTATTTGATAATATCTCCTTATAATAGTTGTTGATTTTGAGTTTGGGCATCCCGTCTTCATTAAGGACTATCTCATAGTCGTCCCCCACCTTAAATACGTAGATATCCGGACTGACATAGATTGTCTCGTCGTCATTGTAAAGCCTCCCGGGCTTCGGCTCAAAATTGCTGATAACAGAGACTGCCGACAGGACCTCCTCCTGAGGTATGGAGAGGGCCTTGGCTATCCTGTCATACCGCTTGTTTTCCAGATGCTCCAGGTGATGAAGGATGATCTTCTCAACAATTGTGCCCCCCAGGCGCTGGAACCTGGCCTGTATCAGCAGGCATTCCTGGGTGTCCCTTGCGCCTACGCCCGTGGGATCAAAATTCTGTATTATGGAAAGGGTCTCCAGTATCTCATCATCGGGAGATCCCGTCAACTGGCTCAGCTCTTCCAGGGTGGCCTTGAGATACCCGTCCTCATCGATATTCCCTATAATCTGGACCCCGATCTCCTGCTGCCTTTCGGTGATATCGCCCATATTGAGCTGCCACATGAGGTGTGAGTGAAGGTTTGTCTTGCTCGCGTTTATGTTTTCAAAGACCGGCAGATCCCTGTTCTCACGGGGCGTGTCCGCCCATCCTGTATTGTATTCCGACAGGTAGGACTCCCAGTCCATATCCTGGTTTTGCTTTACAGGGCTTTCCTCCAGCCTGACTTCAAGCGCCGGCTGATCGGGGCTTTCCGCGATTTCCTCATGAGGACCATTTTCCTCATAGCCGTCATCCCCCGGCTGTTCGTCGAGCAGGGGATTGGTCTCCATCTCCTGGGTAATTGTCTCCAGCAGCTCCAGCCTGCTAAGCTGGAGGAGCTTGATTGCCTGCTGCAGCTGGGGCGTCATGATAAGCTGCTGGGACAGGCTTAGGGATTGTTTGAGCTGTAAGGCCATTTAGGATCTGTCTGGTGTCATGCTTAATAAGATTATAGATTAAAATCCTCGCCCAGGTAAAACCTGCGGGCAATTTCACTGTTTATTATCTCATCCGGAGTCCCGGCTTCTAT
>JBFYXR010000352.1:0-2963 GCA_041310455.1 Desulfobacteraceae bacterium
TTCTCCGGCATTTCTGCATGGAGCGCGGAGGATATCAATCGGCACACTCAGATGAGCAGGGCCTTTTGGCGGCTGCAGTGCTATGGTAAGCGCGGCAGCCAGCTTCTTCTCCAGCTGGTCAGGGTGCGTGACAAGGGAGTTATAGCGCGTGCATGTCTCAAACATGCCCACAATATCCGTGACATCGGACGAGGATTCCTGAAAGGAGCCCTGGCCGAACCGGGATAGCTGTGTTTGCGCCGTGATCACGAGCATAGGGACATGATCGGCGTGAGCACATGCGACGCCGGTAATCAGATTGGTCGCCCCGGGGCCCGTGGTCGCACAGCAGACGCCAATCCTGCCTGTTTCACGCGCGTAGCCGTCAGCCATAAACGCCCCGCCCGTTTCATGCCTGGCAAGTATAGAACGGGGGCCGCCCCTTCTTTCGCTGCGCGCAAGCGCATCGTACAGAGGGCCAAGGGGACTGCCCGGCACGCTGAAGACGTATTCCACACCAAACTGTTCCAGATACCTGACGATTACATCACTGAGCGTCATATCCATCCTGTTATCCTTGAAGTCGCTTTTAAGTGTTTCCTGGCTTTATTAAACGTCCCCCGCCTCCTTCAAAGGCTTTTCAGGTATTTGCCGGCATTTGTTCCCGCCAGGAAGCCGCTGGAGAAGGCCCAGGACAGGTCGTTCAGCACCTGATGCTTCACGCCGCCAAGATTGATAAAGCGGCCGGAGGCAAAGTCACCGGTAACATAGAGGCCTTCAACAAGACCGCCGTCAGGCCTGTACGCCTGCATCTCGGGGTTGACCTGGACGCCGCCGAAGGCGCCGTCGGTCATCAGCTTGCCGAAGAAGGCGTAGTATGGAGGCTTGTTAATGGGGACCAGGGCATCATTCCTCTTGAAGAAGTCCAGGTCAGCGCCCTTTTTACAGTTTTCGTTGTACTTGCTGACCGTCTCAAGGAAGTTCTTTTTGTTGACGCCTATCTTATCGGCCAGTTCTTCCAGGGTATCGGCCTTGAACATATATTTGTCGACTTTTGCAAAGCCTTCTTTTATGCTGGTGTAGACCTCTTCCATGGTATCCGGAAGATGCATCTCCTCGCTGGGTTTCATATACGTCAGGCCATAGCATGCCAGTGTATTTTTGTCTTCGGCAGTCTGGCTGCATTTCGGCCTCTTGAATTCGGCCGCAAGTGTGTTTTCATCAAAGATATCATAAGACTGTCCGTGAGGCTGTCCTATCTGCACATGGCCGTCGCTGAAGTGCCCGATATGTCCGACCGGTTCGGCGGAATAGCGCCTGCCGTTGAGATTCACGGTAATGATATAGGGTGACTGCGCCATGGACAAAAAGACCTTTGAGGTGCCTGTGTCCCTGGCCAGGTCGTAAATGGGGCCCATCAGGCGCAGGCAGAAGCTGTCATAGTCCACAAATGCGCCGGCCTTCTCGGCCAGGGGGATGCCGTCGCCGGTATAGTTTGGATTCATGTGTTCGCTGGGATCCATATACTGCTTCATGCCGACGAATTCAGGGCAGCATTTTTTCAGGATTTCTTCGTTATTTATCCAGCTTCCGATTGACATGATGCAGGCCTTGCAGGCGATGCGTAGGTAGCCCTTTTCCGATTTAGCGATAGCCGCAACGATTTTGCCGTTTTTCACTTCGACGTCCACTACCGGATGTTTTGTAAGGACCTCTACACCATATGTTTTGCATTTTTCCTTCATTATATCCATCACAAAACGCCCGAAACGCTTTCCGGCCTTTTCCGGATCCATCTGCGGGCCAAAGGGTTCGCTCTCGATTAATACATGAGCGTATTGACCGATGATGAACTTGTCCTCAATATTGCCGCCCTGTTCACACAGCCAGTCAAAGAACTGACCGGTGCCGCGCAGGCAGTTGAGGACCAGCTTTTCATCCAGCCGCCAGTACACCAGATCCATCATATCGCGGGCATAATCCGTGGTTGTATCCGGCAGTTTGCGGTCTGCCTGCCATTTGCTGCCGAAGGTACGGATGGTACCGGCAAACAGGGCAGCGCCTCCGGTTGCCGGGCCCTTTTCCAGAACGATTACCTTTTCGCCGGTCTGCTGCGCCGCACGAACCGCCGCGACCATGCCGCTGCCGCCTCCGCCCAGGACAATCAGATCACAGCTCTTCTCTCCGATAAATTCGTACTTCTTTTCCGCCGCTCCGGCATCCGTGACCATGCCTGCCATGTTCATAAGGACCGGCGCTGCAATTGCCGCGGAACTCACAGCCATGAACCTTCTTCTGGTTAAATTCGAACTTGTTTCACTCATAAGAATGATTCCTCCCTTTTAAAATGATTTTAGATTGCAGTATTCATGATCCCGATTCCTGTTTTACAGAGAACAGATAAAGCCTGATTGATGTTTTGAAGTCCGTCACTCCCGCACATCCATTACCGCCATGAAACCATAAGAGGATCATGTTTTTCCGGAGAGACGTATATAGCCCCTACGGGACATTCATCTTCGCACAGGGCGCAGCACATACAGTCTTCAGGGTACAGGGCTACTGCCTTCTTTGAGCTAACATCCATTCTGATCACATCTACAGGACAGGCATACACACAACGTTCGCAGCCGACACACTTTTCATTGTCAATAGGTTGAATAGCCATATTCTCCACCTGCTAATTAATTTTATGCGGATGCTCCCATGCCAGCCATCTGGAAGCATATACCGTGCCGGTCTCCGGATGCCATTCTTTTGGAATCGGTTCCTTGCGGACAACCATTTTCCCGTTTTCGTCCTGTTGCATCAAAGTCCACGCCAGCCATTCATCATCGCGCTCGGAGGGGAAGTCCTCACGGAAATGCCATCCCCTGCTTTCGGTCCTGAACAGGGAGGAACGAAGGATCATTTCCGCGTTGATTGCCATATTCTCCGCTTCGTGGGCAAGGCGCAGTTCATGGGTGCATGTCGAATACATCCGC
>JBFYXR010000353.1:0-3650 GCA_041310455.1 Desulfobacteraceae bacterium
AGGCGGAAAATTTTTCAGAGACCTCCTGTGAAAGGGTGATCCTGTCCTCCTGCTGGGCCGGGGCTGCCCCAGGTGGAGACCCTACCCAGGCTTCCAGCTTTTCTGTCCGGCTGTACTGTTCCTGTATCCGGTGACCGGACGACATGTATATGGCTGACCGCTCTATCCTCATAACCGGCATATCGGCATCAGGAATGGGCGGCTTTAAAATAAAATAGTATGCCATGACAGGATTATGGTCATATGAATTATCTTGACCTCACTCAGAAAAAGAGTTTATTCTTTTCAGGTTTTTCAAATTTTCTTAATATCCAAAACAATAATAAAATTGTCCGCTGAGCTGCCACTCCGGGGCGATCAAGGAGGAGTGTGCATATGTGCTCAGACATAACCTATAGGCAGGATAAAGGCGATCAACAGGACAGGAATGCAAGACTGATTCCGACTCATGGGGGCTATCGAAACCTGCGGAGCTTCCAGACGGCGCAACTCGTGTATGACGGAACGGTCGTCTTTTGTGACCGGTTTGTGGAAAAACGTTCCCGCACCCATGACCAGATGGTGCAGGCAGCCAGGAGCGGCGTTCAGAATATTGCGGAAGGCAGCATGGCCTCGGCAACCTCCAAAAAAACAGAACTTAAACTCACGGGTGTTGCGCGTGCAAGCCTTGAAGAGCTGCTTCTGGACTATCAAGATTTTTTAAGGCAGCGTGGCCTGCGGCTGTGGGATAAAAATTCTGGCGAAGCGATGGCAGTTCGAAAAAAGTATTTGTCAGACAAGTCAGGCCTGTCAGACAGGTCCGACCCGTCAGACAGGTCAGACGCGTCCGACTGGTCTGACCCGTTAGACCCTTACCGCTTTAAGGCTGCCTCACCTGAAACAGCAGCCAACACACTAATCTGTCTTATTAACCAGGCGAGTTTCCTGCTCGGCAGACAGCTGCAGAGGCTGGAACAGAACTTCCTTCATGAAGGCGGTTTTACTGAACGGCTTTACCATGAAAGAAGCCGCAACAGGGACTCGAAATGATTCGTTATGGAAGGCGTTCATAATCAAACATTTTAAAAGGAGGGTTTAAAGATGGCTCAAATCAGCAGAAGAAGATTCATCCAGGTTTTAGGCGGAGGCGCAGCAGCCATGGGCGTCGGCATGAGGCTTCCGGGAAGCGCATGGGCTCAGGCAGCAGGCGCGGCAGGCGGCAAGTGGAGCGACTGGGAGTTTTATAAACCAGGGGTGTACGATGAGGCAGATGGTAAGGTATTAAAAGAATTCTTTGCTGAGCTTGAGGCAGTCACCAAGAGCGGCAAGGGCATCAACGTCAGTGATGTCATAAGCGGCAAGGCCGCCAGCACACAGGCTGGTCCCGGGGGGAGGGGGACGAAGATTACAGTGGACAGCATGGCAACCATGGCCAAGGCCAACGTAAGTGATAATCCACTGTTCATGGACAGGGAGTATGCTAAAAAGTCAAAATACGGCGCACCGTTCGCATTCCCCCTGATCTCCTCACAGGAGGTTATGCCTGCAATGCCCAAGTCAAAGGGAATCGGCGACTACATGGTCGTGAGCTCCCACAATGACACAAACAGCTACTACAAGCCCTTTTATGAGGGCGACACCCTTTATGCCGTGACCGACGAGCAGCACTGCACGGACGTTACACCTTCCCAGGGCAGCTACTACAGAACCTTTGTAATGAGCGGCCATTGCAGGGTCTATAACCAGAAGGGCGAGCTGGTTTCCGAGGCGGCCAATGTCCTGAGGGAGAGCTTCCGCCGCCACAAGGATAAGTCAAAAAGGAACGCAGACGGCGCCCACGCATGGGAATCCCCGGACTGGTGGAACCGACCGAGGTACCAGTACACGGAAAAGGACTGGGACAAAATCATAGGCATGTGGAAACAGGAGAAGGTCCGGGGCAAAGATACCCTTTCCTGGGATGAGGTTAAGGTCGGCGATACGCTCACACCAAGGGCGATCGGCCCCCTGATCCTGGCAGAAGAATCGGACATGGCAATGAGTGTTCCCCAGTATGCAATAGACATCAAGAAAAATGTCCTTGATGCCAAAGTCTTCCCTACAATGAAGAAGAACAAATACGGCATCTGGGTCCTGCCTGAGTATCTTGAGAAAAAGGCCAGGGGCGCAGGAGGTCCTGGAGGTGGAATGCCTGACATGCCTGGCGGTGGCGAGATGCCCGGAGGAGGTGAAATGCCGGGTGGGCAAGGGATGCCGCAGGGCGCCGGAGGTCAGGGAGCAGAAGGCGGTCAAAGGGGCGCGGATGGTCTGCTGCGGACAGGCGGACAGGAATCACCAGGGGCCGGCTCCTCTGCCATGGGCGGGATGCCATCAACCAAGGAAATAGCAAACAGGGACGGCCGGGCTGTATTCCAGAATTCAGTTGCCGCAAAATTTGCAGCAGGCATGATCTGCAACTGGATGGGGGACGATGGCTGGCTCCAGAGGGTAGGTTGGGATATCATGGACATACCTCCGGGAAGCGACAATTCCATCAATTATCAAAAAGACCCGACCATCATCCCTTCTATCCCAAGGAACCTTTTCCCTTCCTTGTTTGACAAGTATCCCTACATGGAAAAGGCTGCCTCTATGAAGGACAAGCGCGCCAACTGGCATGTTCTTGAGAATGACCTTGTTATCTGCAACGCGGTGGTTACAAAGAAATACCAGCAGGGCAGCGACTATTTTGTGGACCTTACATGGTGGGATATAACCCTGGATAATTATATAGTCCAGGAGGGCTTTGCCACGGTAAAACTGCCGAAGAAATAAACCTCGATTATTAAAAGGCGGGGCCAGTTGACCCCGCTTTTTATTGATTTTAATAAATGTGACTTGCTTAAGAAGAAAGATTTCTTTAAGGGCTATGCGAGATTAATAACTATTTCTCCCTCAAACATGCTTTAATTTTAATTGCAAAATCCTTCCACCAGATCCTGAATCATTCCATTGAACTCAGGAACTGCCTCGCCAACGACAAAATCTACAAGAGGGCTCGCCATTCCGTCTGAACGTAATGATGCACGGCTTAATATAAAACAGGCTAACTGATCATAGCCTTGTTCAATCAGGTATTCTACTGTTTCCAACAGCGTTCTCATGGCCAGCAAATTGGCTTTTGCTATCAATGGTACTGTCCCTTTCCCCTTTATTGTCCCTGCATTCACTGAATCATTAAAAAAGGCTACAATATCGTCTATCGTTACTTCTTTAATAAAGGCTGGTCCGCTGGGATCAATAATAATTCCATTAACAGTTCCATCCTGATCTCCTTTGCCACCGTCAGTAATACTTAAAAGGATTTTACGTTCAACGGGGAATATTTCAATTTGATCAGTACAATTGATCACAGATCCAGCTGCAGAATTGTACTTATACCATTGGGCATCTGTTAGATCTGTATCAGGATCAGGGAAATAGAAGGTAACATGGAATGTTTCTCCAACAGTTAGAGTGTCTATGCGAAAACTGAATAAACCATAGGGCATTTCAGGTAATTCTGTTCCCTCCGGAAGCTCAAGATCTGAAGTCGATAATGATGTAACACCATCTATAGTGGTGGCTTCTTCAGCACTTATTACTACAGGATTGTGTGTTTCAGCATCGCTGACAACATATATGCCATCCGT
>JBFYXR010000354.1:0-5352 GCA_041310455.1 Desulfobacteraceae bacterium
TTGGAGGATTTATTATGGCACATTCAAAGATAAGTGTAACCGTCCCTGATGAGGTCCTTGAAGAAGTCAAGAGAATGGCCTCTGACAGGGATATTAAGATAAGCCGGTTGATTACCGAGGCCCTTGCTGATAAAGTTAAACAAAACAGAGAGGCGTCCTTTATCTCAAAGATTAACAAGGTGTTTGAAGATACAAAGGTCCTGGAAGAACAGCGCGGGATGGCTGAAGACATCGCGAATAACCCTGATATCAAGGAATTGAAATGGTAAATCCAAGGCAGGGTGATATTTTCTGGGTCAGGTTCGGCGACCCTTGCGATTCAGGCCCCTCCGGAAAAAGACCGGCGGTGGTTATTCAGAATGACCTTTTAAATTCCAGCAATATTAATACGACCATTGTCTCACTGATAACATCAAACCTTAAGCTGGGCGAGATCCCATGGAACGTAGAGTTAATAAAGGGCATAGGAAATATCCCTAAATCAAGCGTTGTGGTTGTTTCACAGGTAGCGACTGTTGACAAATCAAGGCTTCTTGAGAAAATAGGATCCCTGGATAACATTACAGTTGATAAAATTCTTGACGGGTGCCGCAGGACAATCAGTAAAAATGTGTTTTGAAAATGGAATTGGAGGTTTTCATGAAAGACAAAACCAAGGCATTGAAAAGTTCAAATAACTCATCCAAGAATAGGTCATATCAGGATTTATTTAAAGAGATAGACGTACTCCTGATACAGGACGGGGGGTGCGCCCCGGGTTATAATCCTGTCACTGCCTTTATAACCTACCATCTCGAAAACATGGGAAGAGAGGTTTACGCTACACTGGAAGGCTTCAAATCCCTTATTTCCAAAAAGGACCAATTCGTACGGCTGGTATATAATACGACCCTTTTCCGCAATCTGGACAATCTTCCCGGTGTCTTTCATGCCGCCCCTCTTTCCGAATGGCGCGGCGCACAGTTGAGGAGTGAAAGGTTCAAGGACTTTGTCAAAAAGGATGTCCAGAAGAAGGCCGCTGCCGTTATCAGGAAAAAAAAGGTGAAGGCCATTATAGCAATCGGAGGGAACGGCACATTCAAGGGTGTTTATGAAATGTGCGAATTTCTGCCGACTTCAATACAAATCTTTTTCATACCGGTCACCATAGACAGCGACGTGGCAGGCACGGACTGTATCGGTCAGCATACCGGCGTTGAGGTAGGAGCTGAAAAAATAAGACGATACATGGCAGACGCCAGGACCCATAAGCGCGTTTATATTATAGAGATGATGGGCGCGAACAGCGGGTTTCATGCACTTCATTCCTGCCTTGGTTCCAGGGCTCACCTGGCTGTCCTTCCAAACAGCGTCATCGACCATAAAAAGGTGGCAGAGGCCATTAATAAAAAGGAAGAATGTGTGATTGTCGTTGCAGAGGGCTACAGGAAGAAAGAAAGAGATCAGGAGGGATTTAAAGGTAATGCAGCGGAGTATTTTTACAATGAACTGCTTGCCACAAAGGTAAAGATAAACAAGAGGGTTATTTGCGAGCCTTTTTCAAGGGATATAAGGGGCGCTGCGCCCAATAACCTGGATATTTCACTTGCACAGAGGATGGCCTATAATGTAGCATCCTATCTTAAGGCCGGGACATCAAGATTAATGCCTGCTGTACAGTCAGGAAGGGAGTATGCCATCCCGTTTAATGAGATCACGACCGACAACATGAAAGAGGAAGAAGGCCTGATGTTCCTGGCGGACAGGCTTACGCATGAATAAAATCAAGGTTCAACGTGAAAGGTGCAAGGTTAAAGGATGAAGCTGTCAGCGGTCAGCTTAGGCGCTTGCCGCTTTCGCGACCAGTTTAATCGGAGATGAGACTATAACAAGATGAATATTAACTTAAAATATCTTTATTATAAAATAGAGGGCCTAAAGCTCTCCCCCCCTCTTAAGATAAGAGGGGGTCAGGGGGAGTTATGTTAAAGACAATGAGCCTTAACGTAACCCCTCCCAACCTCCCCTTATCCTGAGGGGAGGAGATCCTTGCTGCATTTGACTGGAGTTTTATATATTCAGCGATTGGCCTGTAATAACAAAATAATTATAACCCTTCTAAGAGAAAACAGGGACTATGCCCGTTTACGAATATACAGCGCTTGATAAATCCGGAAAGAACATCAAGGGCATCATTGACGCCGACAATCCCCAGGCTGCGCGCCAGAAGTTGAGAAGTTCTGAGGTCTTCCCCATCGAATTGAAAGAGACCTTTTCCCAGCCCAGGGGCCTTCCTTCCGGCCACATCGCCTTTTCATCCCTGTTTCACAGGGTCACGCCGGCGGAGATCTCATCCATGACGCGTCAGCTTGCCACCCTGTTAAACGCCGGCATTCCGCTCCTTTCATCCCTTGAGGCGCTGATAACACAAGCGACCAATCCGCTCCTGAAAAAGATCCTTTCTGAAATCAAGGAATCCGTTAACCAGGGCAACGGCCTTTCCTTTTCCCTTTCAAAACATCCAAAATATTTTTCCCAGATATACATCAACATGGTGCACGCCGGTGAGGCGTCAGGCTCCCTTGATCTTGTCCTGGAAAGGCTTGCGGATTTCAGCGAGAATCAGGAGGCCCTGAAGGGGCGCATCAGGGCAGCCATGGCCTACCCTATTATAATGCTGATAATAGGAGTCCTTGCGCTCATGCTGCTTGTCACCTTTGTTGTCCCTAAATTTGTAGATGTATTCAACGAGATGGAGGCATCCCTGCCACTGCCGACACTGATAGTCATAGGCGCAAGCAAGATATTGAAGTCCTTCTGGTGGGCAATCCTCCTTATTATAATTGCCCTCTCCTATTCGTTAGGACAGTTTAAAAGGACCGCCAGGGGTAGCCGTCTGTGGGACAAAATCAAGCTGAACGCACCGGTCTTCGGTATGATAAATATAAAAATGGCCATGGCCCGGTTTGGAAGGACCCTGGGCAGCCTCACACAGAGTGGGGTTCCGCTGATTTCATCCCTGCAGATTGTAAGAAACATCGTAAACAACAGCCTCTTTGCCGATGTCATCGACAACGCCATGGAGGAGATCCAGGCCGGCAAATCCCTAGCAATACCGCTTTCAAGAAGCAAATGGGTCCCTCCTGTCGTGATACAGATGATAGGCGTGGGCGAGCACAGCGGCGAGCTGGAGAAGATGCTCAACAAGATAGCCGATATCTATGAGAGGGAAGTCGAATCGGAGGTAAGCATGTTGACCTCAATGCTCGAACCGGTTATGATCCTGGTCATGGCTGTTATTGTCGGATTCATAGCCTTTTCAATCGTGCTTCCCATACTCGAGATGAGCCAGATAGTGCATTGATAAAAACAAGGCTCAGGGCACAGGGCTCTCTCAAATTTCAAATCTCAAATTTGAGATTGCAGAGCGCCCTGCACCGATAAAAACAATTCATCAGGAGGATGACAAAATGATTAACAGACCCAATGAACAGGGGTTTACATTGATCGAAATAATGGTGGTTATCATTATTCTCGGCATACTTGCCAGCGTTGTTGCCGTCAGGTTGACAGGGCAGACTGAAGAGGCCAGGCGCACCCAGGCAAAGGTCCAGATTGAGACCTTCAGGACTGCGCTGGGGCTCTACAGGCTTGACAATGGAAGCTATCCATCCACCGAGCAGGGCCTTAACGCACTTGTTGAGGCGCCCAGTGTCGGCACGCTTCCGAGAAAATGGCGTGAGGGCGGGTACCTGGAAAAGAGAAAGATCCCCCTGGACCCTTGGAAAGGCGAGTATGTCTATCTTTCACCGGGCATTCATGATGACTTTGATATATCTTCATACGGAAATGACAACGCCCAGGGAGGAGAGGGAGAAGACGCGGATGTCAACAGCTGGGACCTTGAATAGCAGCCGCTCTGGATACTCATGGTCCGCAGACCTGAGAGGGTTCACACTCATCGAACTGACGATGGTCGTCTTCCTTCTGGGCATTATGCTGACCCTGACCCTGCCTAGACTGCGCGACGTGGCGCTCAGCGACAACCTGAAGAATACCATCCGCACACTGACCTCAACGGTTAAGGAGATAAGATACCAGGCAATAAAAGACAACCATGAATATCTTTTAAAATTTGACTTTGAATCAAAAAAATTCTGGTCCGATTCACCTTATCTTACGGAGGATAAGAGGATGGCCGCTGAAGAAAACCCCATCACCCTTCCTCCTGATGTCAGGGTGATCGATATATCTTTTAAGGATGGCGAGAAAAAAACCTCGGGGGAGGTCAGTATAAATTTCAGCAAAGAAGGTTACATTTCACCTTCAGTAATTCACCTCGGTTCCGATGACGGCAGACGATTCACTTATATCCTGAGGCCCTTTCTCGGTGATGCGGATATCATTGAGGACTATGTTGAGATCGGAGAAGCAAGATTATGACCCCGGTGCCGATCCCCTCTACAGAAGCCCCTGACCTAAAATTTGCATTAGTCACTAAAACGAAATATTGCTGAAAATTTTGGCATGATATTTCTTATCAGCATCGTGAAAGGCATTATGATCAGGTGTTTTCAAAGAAAATATTTAATCTTAACCACGAAAGCACGAAATTTTGAAATCACGAAAAACACCGCACCTTAATTTTTTCAAACGTTATTTATTTGGATTTTTCGTGTTTTCGCTCTTTCGTGTTTTCGTGTTAAAAGATATTTTCGCATTCCGGCTTGTCCGGATTAGGTTGATAATTTGATGAATAAATTGATTAATATAAAGGCGTCAGGTTTCACCCTGCTTGAAGTTATGGTCGCGCTCTCGATAATATCCATTGTCCTCGTTTCATTGCTGATCTCTCAATCTCACGGCATTTCTCTTCAGGATGAGACAAAATTCAACACGACCGCGGCCCTGCTCGCCCAGAAAAAGATCTCCGAGATCGAGTCAAATAAAGATAACGGCATTACTGCCGATTCCGGAGACTTCGGCGACGATTTCCCGAATTACTTCTGGGAGATTGAGGTTAAGGACGTATCATTCGAAGGTGCGGAGGAATTCACCAAATATCTTAAGCAGGTCGACCTGAACATCTACAGGGGAGAAAACAAACATTATCAATACACCCTGAGGCTTTACAGGTTTGTTCCATGATAAAAGACAAAACAGGTTTTACTCTCCTGGAGATACTTGTAGCGATTGCGCTCTTTGCGGCCATAATAGCAATGCTTTACCCGACCTATATCGGTACGTTTAAAAATATGGATGTCACTGAGTCATACAGCACCGTATACCGGATGGCAAGGATTGCCATGGAAAGGATCTCCGAGGACCTGCAATGCGCAGGCATCCCGGGCACGGGCGAAGATTCCGATTCGG
>JBFYXR010000355.1:0-6568 GCA_041310455.1 Desulfobacteraceae bacterium
AACATGAGTATTGTCAGGATATACATAAGTTCGGTCAGCACCGAATCCTGCACCTCAGCCTGCGGGTCGATTGCCCTTGCCATGGAAAAACCCATCTGGAAGCTCATAAAATGCCCTGCCATCTGGATTGACGTAAAAAACATCCTCACGGTCAAGGCGAGTATCAGCCCGAGCATTGCCTCTGAGATAAATGCTATTATTATCTCTGCCGCGGTTGCAGGGTAACGGGCTGCCGGAGATAGTGACGGCATAAGGACTATCGCCAGCGCCATCGACAAACCTGCCTTCCAGATGGAAGGGACCCCCCTTGCCCCGAATAGAGGGAGAAGAAACACAATAATGCCTACCCTCATCAGGACCCAGAAAAAGCCCTGCATCTGTTCGAGGGATTCAAGAGGAAAGGAGGTCATTTCCACCCCTTTTGTTTATTTTGATGTCTATTCTTCATGCATTCCTCGTCGAATTCTAACGGAGCTTTCAGCGGCAAGCGATCAGCTGTCAGCCTTGTAATTGTTCGAAAAGATTTTGCTGAAAGCTGATTGCTGAGAGCGTGAATCCGAAATTTTTTTCGGATGGACACCACTTAATTATTTCCGGTATGCTCTGGATCAGTCTGGTGGTAAAATAGGTCATTTTGCTCAGCATCCACGGGGAGACGGCTAGAAGCGCCAGCAGCACGGCGATTATCTTGGGGACAAATGAGAGCGTCATCTCCTGTATCTGGGTCGTTGCCTGAATTACCGCGACCAGCAATCCGACCACCAGCCCGACTCCTAAAAGCGGGAGCGACAGAATAAGCACCATTTTTACCGCCTCGTTTCCGAGGCTCACAACATATTCAGGAGTCATTCAGAAAACCTCTCAGCCGAAACTCTTGATCATCGACCCGACAAGCAGGTTCCAGCCGTCTATTAAAACAAACAGCATCAATTTAAAGGGGAGCGATATCATGAATGGAGGAAGCATCATCATACCCATTGACAGCAGGACGCTTGCCACAACCATGTCAATGATTAAAAACGGTATGTATATGACAAAGCCGATCTGAAAGGCCGTCTTCAGCTCGCTGATTGAAAAGGCGGACACCAGCACGATGGTTGGGACCTCTTCGTAATTCTTGGGCCTGTCTTTCCCCGAGATATCCATGAACAGCGCAATGTCCTTTTTCCTGGTCTGCTTCAGCATGAATGCCCTGATAGGTTTGACGGCCTTTTCAAGCGCCTCCTTCTGTGATATCTCCTCGGCCAGATAGGGCTGAAGCGCCTCCCTGTTAATCTGCGTGTAAACAGGGGACATCAGGAAGAATGTCAGCAGCAGGGCAAGGCTTAATATTATCTGATTCGGCGGCATATTCTGAGTGCCCAGGGCCTGCCGCAGCATGGAAAAGACTATGGCCAGCCTTGTGAATGAAGTCATCATGATCAGGATGGCAGGGGCAACTGACAGAACCGTCATCAGGAAGATAATCTGTAAAAGCATCGAGACCTGCTGCGGGTTCTGAGCCTGATCGATGCCTATCTTCACCGTGGGCAGTGTTATGGGGTCCTGTGCCCAGGCATAACCCGAAATGAAAAACAGCGTGATAACCCCGGTGATAAGGCTTATGTAATTTATTTTGCTTCTATGTCCTGTCATTTTGCCTTGTATCCGTTATTCCCATGTTCTTCCTGGGCATGCCGATATTTTCAAGAATAGATTGAAACACATTTCCGCCTCCCGGATTCCCGGTATTCGGAACGGCATCGCAGGGCGGGCGGTCAATCTTTGATATCAGGTTCACGTTTTCGCCGATGCCTATAACCAGCCATTGATCGCATACCTCGACAAGGGCTATCCCCTTCCTGGGTGCGAGGCTCAGATGTCCCAGCATACGCATCGAGGGGAGCCTGTTTCCTGACAGGGGCCCCATTTTCAGGCGCTTCAGCAGGTAAACGAGGGCAAAGATCAGGCCCAGCATCAGCATCAATGCAAACAGCATCTTTATCGAGAGTATGCCGAGACCGTCAGCCAATTCGAACCTCCTGATCGCCCTTTTTGCCGCGCGTTATCATGTAAGACCCTTCACCCTTTCTCCGGGGCTGACGATGTTTGTGAGCCGTATGCCGAACTTTTCGTTTACTACAACAACCTCTCCATGGGCCATGAGCTTTTTGTTTACATAGATGTCCAGGGGTTCGTCGGTCAGCTTGTTGAGTTCAACAACCGACCCCTGGCTCAGCTTAAGGAGATCGCCTATTGTTACCTTTGAACTGCCGAGTTCGACTGTAATTTCCAGCGGTATATCAAGCAGAAAATCCATATTATGGGTTGAATCCATCCCGCCTGAATCCTGGTCGATATCGGACAGATTCATATCCATCGTTGATATCCTGTTGTCTTCCGATGTCCTCTTATCACTCATGGGTTTACCTCTTAATTAAATGGTTTATTAGACCTGTGAAATATAAGGCTGTTCAACCTTAAAAACCTTTTTATTCTTATATCTGCCGGCGAAGCCTTCATACAGCGGTATGCCCTCCACCTGGGCCGTGATAGGCTTCGTGCTTTCATTATCCAGGACGATGATATCGCCCTCCTTCAGATTCATAAAATCCTTGACGGAAAGCGATGAACGGCCGAGGTTTATGACCATTTCAACCTGCGTGCCCATCAGCTTGCGCTGAAGGCCTTCAATCCATGCCCTGTCAAGCTGGGTGACCTGGCTTTCATCCCTGTAATGGCCGGCGAGCTTGTTTCTTATGGGCTGGTACGCGGTGTAGGGCACGCATATGATTATATTTCCCAGAACCTTATTCATCTCTATTTCAAACTTGGATGATATCAACAGTTCCTCGCCCGGCACCACATTGACTATGAGGGGATTGCTCTCAGAACGGACAAACTCGGTTTTTATCGGGTTGATCTCCTCCCACGCCTCGACCAGGTTGAAGAGGGCCATCTGAACTACCTTTTCAATAATCTTCTTCTCTATTGAAGTGAATTCCCTGCCCTCGATCTTTGTAGATCCGCTGCCGCTCCCGCCGAAGAACGCCTCGACAAGGCTGAAAACAAGCCGGCTTTCCACAACAAGTATCCCCAGCCCTCTTAAAGGCTCCATCTTGAACAGGTGCATGCTGGTCGGAACAGGCAGCGATTTCTGGAAATCACGGTATTTTACGGTCGCTACGGGATCGGGCGTAACATCGATCATCTTTCGAAGCGCATTGGAGAGTGTGCCCCTGAATTTCTGGCTGAAACGGCTGTTGACCACTTCGAGAAGAGGCATGTTGCCTCTGATGTTCAGGCCGGCGGTCGCCCAGTCATAAAGCGGAAGATCCTCTCCGCTTCCCTCAAACTCACCGAATGTGGATATGTCTCCTGTATCAAGTCCCTTCAACAGGGAATCCACCTCATCCTGAGATAACAGCTTATTCATATTGCAAATCCCTTTTTAGTGCCCTTTTAATAACAGGGCTTGAATCCCTGAAATTATGAATGCTATTGAACTATGAAATCGCCGAAGTACACGTTGGTTATCTTGCCGGTTTTGAGATACTGATTCAGCATGGTGATTATCTCCGCCCTGATCTGGGCCTTCCCCTCAAGGGTCTTGACATCATCCATGGTCTTGCTGCTTAACAGCGTCAGTATGGAATCACGGAACTGGGGGAGCCTCTTCTCTATCTCAAGATTAAGCTCTGCGTTGTTCATTTCAAGACTGACCTTTACCTTGAGGTAATGATTCCCGCTGTCGCCTGAGAGGTTGACGATGAAGGTCTCAAGTTCGTAGATCGAACCGAGTTCCCCTGCGGCGCCCTCTGTCTCTTCCGAGTCTTCAGCCTCTTCTGTCTTGGCCCCATCCTTGCCGGTAAATTTGGATAAAAGCCCTGACTTCCAGACAAACAATCCGCCGCCCACCAGACAAACAGCCAGGATGCCTATGATAATTATATTTATGGGCAGACCCTTCTTAGGCGCGGCTTCCTGTTCTACTTCCTGTTCATCCTTTTCTTCCTGTCTTTCATCCCTTTTTTTTGCCTTTTCCGCCATGTTTTACTCTCCATTTCAATGATTTTCAGCAGAATATCTTCCTGCGTGCCTTGAAACCTTTTTATTGCTGATCATTAAAGCAACCTCCGTGCCAGACAATCAGGGGCCAAGACAGAAAACCGGCTTAAGCATCACCGGCTTTTGATTAACAATTTGATTTAACTGGAAATTTAACCCTGCACCCCTGAAACTCGCGCTTAACAGGCGGAAATTCCCGCCTTAAGAGACATCATGGGCTAACTGAATAATATTATTATAATTATTTCCTAATACCGGAGATATGCCGCATAAGGCTGAGCCGGAAGCGCATTTGCAGATTTCCTGGAAAATATCCTGTCCTACGTCAGGATATTGACGGGCAGAACGCGAAAGAAGTGCCCTTCAGATGTCAAAATATTGGATACCCGCTACATGACGGTTTCAGGGGCAAGCACCCTGAAGATATGGAGGGTGGAAGAGATTATGGAGGCGGATTTATTTCAATCCGCCTCCCTGTAATATATTAATTAAGAAAATTAACGTTTCAGGTTGATAAGCTCGGCCAGCATGTCATCCGTTACCGTGATGATCTTGGAATTGGCCTGGAAACCCCTCTGGGTCGTGATCATCTTTACAAACTCGTTGGCAATATCCACGTTGGACTGCTCGAGGGAGTTCGGCGCGATGCTGCCCAGTCCGTTTGTGCCGGGCAGGCTGGTTGTAGCCTGGCCGCTCTGTCTTGTCTCACTGTAGAGGTTCCCGCCCTCTTTCTTCAGGTTTGTTACACTCTGGAACTTTGCCAGGGCCAGTTTGTATAATGGGAGTACCTGGCCGTTTGAATAGGATCCTGTTATGAGCCCGTCCACATCCACATCTACACCCTGCAGGGCGCCGGCCCCGTATCCGTTAGCGGACTGGAACACGGTTGTAGAAGCGCTGGCGTACTGCGTGGTCGCCAGGGAATCAGGGACCTGGGCTGTTCCATTCCACCTGGTACCGATATCAAGGGCAAGGTCCTGTACTGTACTAGTAGTAGTGCCGCCGATAAAATCCGCCTGGAACTCATAAAAGCCTTCAGAATTTACATTGGCTGTGGTCAGGGGGGTCCAGGTACCGGGCGCTGTCAGCCTGGACATGGTTAAGTCCGTAATGGTGCCGTTGCTCTCGCTGAAGGTAATAGTGCCTCGCGCAAGCATACCGGCCGACGTGGTAGCGTTAAAACTTGCCCTGAGGTCCTCACTGGGGTTGCAGGTAACGACATACTCCCACTGAGACCCCGCAACCTTATCATAATAAACCGTGATATCATGGGTGCTTCCCAGCGCGTCATAGACCTTGACCGTTGATTGATATTCGTAATTTGTTGCCGGCATAGGTGTTGTTGCTGTCCCATCCCAGGCTCCCCCTGCGCCTATGGCTGATAAATCGGCTATATTACTAATGCTGTCCTTGTCCAGGTTGGTTATTATAGTAGCATCACTAGTTGCCTCAGGCTGGGAGGTAAAGGAGGTCAATGCTATGTCTCTTGTTGTGCCCGTAATATTCCCTTCTTCATCAACAGACCAGCCCTGCACCACATAGCCTTCCGGATTTACAAGGGCGCCATCCTCATCAAAACGGAAATTACCCGCCCTTGTGTAAAAGAGGCTGTCGCTGCCGGCCTCTCTTACAGCAAAAAACCCATCGCCTCCTATGGCCAGATCAGTGGTATTGCCGGTTGATTCAAAGGAACCCTGCTCAAAATTGGAAACGATATCCGAAAGTGCCGTGCCTCTGCCAACCTGCGATGTCCCTGCCCTTGTAAACATGGCCTGGCTTAAAAGGTCCTGAAAAGTAAATGTGCTCCCCTTGAATCCTACTGTGTTTACGTTGGCGATGTTATCGCCGATAACCTGCATGGCGGAACCCAGACTACTCAGTCCGCTTATCCCTGAAAACAGTGCGCTTGATAGTGCCATTTTTTAATCCTCCTGTATGTCCTTGATAAAATATTGATCCTTAATATTCCCGTCCCGGCGGAGATAAATGCCTATTGCTCCGCCAGAGTTATATCCGTTATCTCCGAGAGTGTAAGAGCCAGGGAACCGACATAGAGTGTGGGTTCATCTCCGTCAAGACTTACCCTGTCTACAATGCCCCTGACCCTTGTCTCTGCCGAAACAGCCTTCCCGGCTGAGTCTTCGGCCACGATCTCAAAGCCGTATTTTCCCTTATCCACTTCATCCCCGTTCTGCTTCGTGCCGTCCCAGCTGAATGTATGATCGCCGGCATCCAGTCTTCCCAGGTCTATTGTCTTTATGGGGTTTCCATTCGCGTCATATATTACCGCGGCGCAATTCGCATCGTTTTCTATTGTAAAACTTCCTGATGCGCCCCCTGCATCCCCGAGAGATAATACATCTCCATCCGCCTCAACCTCCTTGCCGATAAGATCCAGGACCCGGTACCTGTTGCTGCTGTCCTGGGAATCTATCAGGGTTTCAAGGCTTTCATTGGCGTTATAAAGCTGTTCGAGGCTGCTGAACTGCGCCAGCTGGGCGCTGAGCTGTGTCGCGTCCAT
>JBFYXR010000356.1:0-8887 GCA_041310455.1 Desulfobacteraceae bacterium
GATAGAGGCGAATCTATGATCTTGTCGCCCTTTGTCCTGATCCTGACAAGTTCCACGGATACGCCAGGGTGGCGGGAGACGATCTTTTTTTTTATCCATTCGCTCTGGGTAACGGCCAGGGCGCTTCCCCTTGTCCCGATCTTTAAACGCATTTAATATCCTTCTGGCCTGCGATGCAGGGAGTATCAATGTAAATTTCAGTTAAGAACTTAGCCCGGTCAAGCCGGAACAAAATTTTCTCCCCCTTTCAGGGGGAGGTTTGGAGGGGGTCTTAATAGATCGGGTTGAGAATATAAAACCTGAGAAGACCCCACCTTAATACTCCCCTAACAGGAGAGGAAAGAATAAAAGATATCCTGCAAAATTATCATTAGTTTTATGATTAAGCGGCTAACCGTAACTTAATGGATTTTATCAATAAAAATGCGCCCCAGCTCCATATCATGGGGCGTTGTTATCTTGATGTTATATTCCGACCCCTGTATGACCTTTACAGGTATACCGAGCCTTTCTATCAAAGAGGCGTCATCAGTCACATCCGCCCACCCCTCTGAAATGGCCTTCTCATGGGCGGTCATAATGTCCCTGTACCTGAAGACCTGTGGTGTCTGCACAAGCCAGATATTCTTCCTCTCATGGGTCTCTATTACAAAACCGGCCTGATCAACCCTTTTAACCGTGTCCTTTGCCGGAAGCGCAATAATGACGGCACGGTGGTCTTTTGCAGCCTTAAGGACCCTTTCGATCAGGGCGGCATCAATGAACGGCCGGACGCCGTCGTGGATAACGGCCAGTTCATAATCCCCGTTTGACGCCTCAAGCCCCAGGCGCACCGAATCCTGCCGTCTCTCTCCACCGAGGATGACTTTATCTACCTTGTCGAATCCGTATTTTTCGACGATCTCCTTTTTGCAGAAATCAATCTCCGCCATGGGCACGACAAGGGTGATGCTGTCAATCAACCGGCATGCCTGGAATTTTTCCAGCGTCAGCGCAAGTATCGGCCTCTCCTGGATCTCCAGGAACTGCTTTGCCCTGGCCGCGCCCATACGAACCCCGGAACCGGCGCATGGTATGACCGCCACCGTCTTCATAATACGATCATCAGTCAATGGTTTTTACAGTCCTCAAATAAAAAGATGACAATCAAGTTGATGCAAGATATTAAGTCAGCGGCATTGTAGCTTTATGATGTTTAAGTGTCAATGAAAGGAATGGGATAAAAGCGAGGTTCAGCCCTTCGGCATTGCTCAGGGCCATGAGCCTGTCGAATGGGGTACAGGGCATAAGGTGCAGGGCATTAAAGATTTGAAATCCCAAATTTAATATTCTATTTCGGCCGCCCACAAAAGAAGCCGGCATGAGAGTTAAAACCCTCATGCCGGCCTTGTACTACTGTTTCTGCTGTTCCTAAGCAGCTGCCTTTTCTGTCTTCCTGATCCGTTTTTTAAGCCTGGCTATCCGGCGTCTCAGTATTGCTGCCATTTTCTTGTCATGTTTTTCGATGACGTCTTTTTTGACCTCTTTTAATGCGATGATTTTATGCTTCATCTGGTCAACTGTGAGGGCAACCTTGGCAGCTACATGTTTCTTCAGATGTTTGCTGTCATCCTCTATGCCCCGGTGTTTTTTGATTATCTCAAGGAGATGCTCTTTTTTCATGCCGGTAACGCCTGTTACATCCGGGAGCTCCTCCTTCACGATCTCCCTCAGCTCATGAACCGTCATCTTGTCCAGGGTGTGGTGTTTTTCTCCATGTTCATGTTTATGCTCATCTTTTTTTGTCTCTTCCATAATAACTTGCTCCTTTTTCTGTTTTGTTATTGAAAAATCGGCATTCAGTACCGGTTATCTGTACGCGGTCCCGCCATTAAGGTGAAGAAAATACAAATATGATGAAACAGATACGAAATCATATGACCGGAGGGCTCGCGCCAGGCGGTCCAATATTTACTCCTTCTTAAAAAAGATCTTAAACAAATCTATGGGTATGGGAAACAAAGTGGTTGAATTGTTTTCTGAGGCGATCTCCCTTAATGTCTGAAGGTATCTCAGCTGCAGGGCCTCAGGGTGTGCAGATATTATGTCCGCTGCCTCGGCAAGCTTGGCTGCTGCCTGGAATTCCCCTTCGGAGTTTATAATCTTGGCCCTTCTCTCTCTCTCCGCCTCCGCCTGTTTTGCCATGGCGCGCTGCATCTCCTGGGGAAGGTCTATATGCTTCAGCTCAACCTTGGTTACCTTGATGCCCCATGGATCAGTAGGCTTGTCAAGGATTGACTGGAGCTGGGTATTGATCTTTTCCCTTTCCGAGAGCAGGTCATCCAGTTCCATCTCCCCGCATACGCTCCGCAAGGTCGTTTGAGCCAGCTGGGAGGTGGCAAAGAGGTAATTCTCAACAACTATTGTGGCGTTGGTAGGGTCAACAACCCTGAAATAGACGACGGCATTTACCTTAACGGAGACATTGTCCCTTGTAATGACATCCTGAGGAGGAACGTCCATGGTAACAAGCCTCAGGCTGACCTTGACCATTTTATCTATGAAGGGGATGAGGATGATCAGCCCCGGGCCTTTTGTGGCGATAACCCGGCCAAGCCTGAAGATTACACCGCGTTCATATTCATTGAGGACCTTGATTGCGGAAAAGATAAAAATAAAAAAAAGGACGATTATTGCGACAATAAATGGGGACATAGGGCATACCTCCGTAGAATAGGGTTTAGAGATATTAAACCGATCAGGAAGACTATAAGTGTTTATATGTTTATTAAAAGGCGCGAGGCACAGGGCACAGGGCGCAAGGAAACAAATTTGTTATGCCTTTGTTACCTTTAAAGTCAGCCCGTTCACCTCCTCCACCCGCACATCATCTCCCGCCTCAATGGGGGTGTCGCTTATTGCGGACCAGTACTCCCCGTGCACAAAGACCATGCCCTCCGGCGCCAGTGTCTTTTTTACTACCCCTGTCTCGCCTATCAGCGGGTTTGCGCCGCTCCTGGGCCTTGACCTCTGGGCCTTATATGCCAGCCAGCCCACAAAAATAAAAAATGCGCTTATTATCAGAACGAATAAAATAATGCCCATATAACTCAACCCCAGATCTTTGAAGAACATCATGCTGCCGAGGGTAAGGGAAATGACGCCTCCCAGGGACAGCAATCCATAACTTGCAACCTTTATCTCAGCAATGAAAAATATCACGCCAAGGGCTATCAGGAGCAGGCCGGCGTAATTGACCGGGAGGGTCTGCATTGAAAAGAAGGCAAGGATGAGGGATATGCCCCCGATGACGCCTGGGAATATGGCCCCTGGATGTGTGATTTCAACCCACAGGCCCAGGAGCCCGATGCCTAAGAGCATTGTCATAATCGTGGGATCACTGATAAGCATAAGTATCTTGTCGATGACTCTGGGTTTGTAATAATACTCTGCAAGAGATTTTGTATCGAGCCTGATTGTCCCGTTTTTAAAATTTATCTCACGTCCATCGATCTTCGCCAGCAGATCGTCCATGTCTGTCGCGATAAGATCAACCACATTGTTGCTGACCGCCTCGTCAGCAGTAATGGACACGCTTTCCCTGATAGCCTTTTCAACCCATTCCGCGTTTCTTCCCTTGTCAGCGGCGATTCCACGGCCATAGGATGCCATATCGTTAACCACCTTGGTCTCCATGGTCTTCTGGATATCGGAGCCATCAGACTGCACAGGGTGTGCTGCGCCTATATTGGTGCCCGGTGACATGGCAGCGACATGCGCCGCTATGGTGATGAGCACGCCTGCTGAAGCGGCGCTTGCGCCCTTAGGCGCCACATATACGACAATAGGCACTGGCGAGTTCAGGATAGTTTTAGCCATTGTCTTCATGGAGGTGCTGAGCCCGCCGGGCGTGTCAAGGCGGATAACCAGTATGACGGAGCCCCTGTCCTCAGCCGCTATAACTGCCCTGGTAAGGAAGGCCGATGCGCCTGAGCCGATGGCCCCTTCAATCTCAATAACCATCGCCTCGCGAACAACGGCTGTGCTATCCGCGGCGGTCAGGTGGGGAAGGAGCATCAACGCCGCGGATAATACAGCCAGTCTTAATGTTTTCTTAAAGACAGCCATCATTTTTTGACCTCAAGACCCAACTTTGTCATGATTTTTTTCACATCTTCCCACACCTGTCCCTTCAGCTCCTTTTCCCGGGAGGGATTTCTCACGATATAGGCGGGGTGGTATGTGGGCATTACAGGGATGCCCGTAAAGGAGCGCCAACCGCCTCTTTCCTCGGTGATTTTAAAGTCTCTTGCCAGGAGCTCCTTTGCTGCCGTCCTGCCGAGGGTGCATATGACCTCGGGGTTGATTATCCGGATCTGCTCCTTTAAAAAGGGGATGCATGCCTCTGCCTCGTCTTTTTCAGGAGTCCGGTTGTCCGGAGGGCGGCATTTTACAATATTGCAGATATACACATCCTCTCTCTTAAGGCCCAGGCCCCCCTCAATGATCCGTGTAAGAAGTCTTCCTGCCTCGCCCACAAAGGGCCTTCCGGCGAGGTCCTCTTCGCGGCCCGGGCCTTCACCGATGAAGACCAGCCTTGCCCTGGGATTTCCTTCTCCGAACACAATCCTTGTCCTGCCGCTGTAAAGCTTGCATCTCCTGCAGTCCCCGATTGACCTTTCCAGTTCATCAAGAGAGCCTGCCCCTGTCGCGGAGGTCTCCCGGCTCCCCTTAAAAAGATCAGGCATAAAGGGGGACTCAAGTCCCATCTCCATGTCCGCATGGATATTCGATTTAACCTGGTTCAGGATCTCAATGAATTCTTCGGTGTGGGTCATTGTGCCTGCTTCCTTAACATCACAATGCGGTCAAGGATCTGATCCGCCAGCGCGTCCTTCGGCATAAGCGGCAGGTCCTCCACACGCCCATCCCTGTAGATTATCTGCACCTGATTCGTATCTGCTTCAAAGCCCGAGTCTTTTCTGGTCACATCGTTCGCTACAATAAGATCAAGGTTTTTTCTCCGGAGCTTTTCCTTTGCATTGCCCGTAAGTTTTTCCGTTTCTGCTGCGAAACCAACCAGTATGCAATGGGGGTTCTTCTTTGACGCCCCGAGTTCGGCAAGTATGTCGGGATTTTTTACCAGGTTAAGGGTGAGCGTGCCATCATCCTTTTTAATCTTCTGGCCGGCCGTTTCAGAGGGCCTGTAATCGGAGACTGCGGCAGCCTTGATAATAACATCCGAACCCTCTGCGCGCTCAAGCACCGCCTGCCTCATCTCTGCAGCGGTCCTGACCTGAATTGTCTCAACTGCCCGGGGCGCCGTCAGGGCAACAGGACCGCTTATGAGGGTGACTGCTGCGCCTCGCAGGGCCGCCGCCCTGGCCACGGCGTAGCCCATCTTTCCCGATGACCTGTTTGTAATATACCTGACAGGATCAACCGGCTCCTGTGTGGGTCCGGCAGTAACCATGATCCTGAGCCCCTTCAGATCGCCGTCAGATAGCAAAATCCCTGCAAGCCATGCGATCTCGTCAGGCGCCGGCAGTCTCCCGGGCCCCTCGGTGCGGCATGCAAGCTCTCCTTCGTCCGGCCTCATTACTGTGCAGCCCCTTTCGGATATAAGCCGGATATTTTCCTGCGTGGCCTGGTTGAGATACATACGGGTGTTCATGGCGGGACATACGAGTATCTTTGCCGTTGAGGCAAGCATGATGCTTGACAGAAAGTCGTCAGCTATGCCGTGGGCCATTTTCGCAATGAAGTTTGCGGTGGCAGGCGCTATTATGATAAGGTCCGTCTCCTGCCCCCAGGAGATATGTCCGATGGGCTCGGTTGAGGGATCGAACATGTCCCAGACTACCCTGTTCCCCGAAAGGGCCTCGAATGTAAGGGGCCCGACAAATTTTGTGGCGTTACGGGTCATGGCGACGCGCAGGTCAGCGCCTTCCTTTACAAGCATCCTGGTCAGCTCCGCAACCTTATAGGCAGCAATGCCTCCTGTAACGCCTATTACAATTCTCTTGTCTTTTATCATTTGTATCCGCCGAACTCCTTGTATTCCGATGCATCAGCCCTGGTCGTCCAGATGTCGGAGACATTCAGTACCTCTGCTATTTTTCGCCCCGCAGCATCAGCCTCGGGTTTTTCCTCATAGAACCCTACCCTGAGACGTATATAATCCTGGCCTTTTACATTGGCCCTTGTAATATATGCAGGGTATCCGTTGTCAGCAAGCCTGACGGCGTCAGGCACAATCTTTTCTTCTTCAGGGGACGACAGGACGTTAACTACCCAGTGATCCTTGACGCCGGTCATCAAGGCCTTTCCCGCGTCGCCCTGAGATATGACCTTGATTTTTACCTCAGCAGGGATAAATCTGTCAGGGAATGTCTCATCCTTTTCGACCCCGTCAAAGGCATCGCGATTAAAGCGATAAAGGAGAATCCATTTTAATGGCTCTCCATAGACCTCATCCTTGGCAGCTATATCGGAGAGGCTTTCATTTCCCTTCGCAGCATAGAACTTTTCCTCTGCCTTTTCCGGTTTGGTTGTCTCCGCTGGCTTATCTGTTTCAGTTGCCGGGGCGGCTTCAATGACGGCGGGGGCCTTTTTCGTAATTTTTTCCTCAGGAGGTGCTGTAATAGCTTTTTTTACTACAACCTTCCTGTCAGAATCGTTGCTCTTTTTCTCTGAGCAGCCGACCACGGAGAGCGAAGATATCAGCAGGATTGAAAGAAGTAGGGTCCCCAGTTTCATAGGCTCTCCATGATAAAATATTGATTCAAATACAGGACAAGATTTTTATAACATCAAAGGTTTATTGCGTCACGATCGTTTCTTTCCGATCATAAAATCATGAATAAAAACTCAAGGTCAAGATAAAGCAGGTTTGATTTGAACAGGTTTTACCTTGCGCCATGACCCTTGAGCCCTGCGCCAGCTCATAATCTGTTCCCAAGGTGTCCGCAAAGGAAAGACCTTTCAAAAGGTTAAAGCACCAAGATTTACTCATATTAAACCGCAAAATCATCTTTTTGACAATAAAAATCTATGTAATCAGATGTCTCTGCCCTGTTCAATCCTTGACATGAAAACGGCACTTCCCTATACTCATGGTAATTAAATTCCGGATGCAGGGGCAATTTGGAACAGAAGATAAAAGTGATAGTAATTCCGGCAGGATATTTTTTTAATCTCCTCCCCTTTTAGGGAAGGATTAAGGTGGGGTCACTTAAGGTTTTTTGAGTACACATTGATCTTTAGAGACCCCCTCCTGGCCTCCCCCTCAAAGGGGGAGGAAAGTCCAGACATGCCGGACCAGCGTGTGAAAAAAAATACGGGGGCGCGGACAATGAAAATACTGGTGATCGGAAGCGGAGGAAGGGAACATGCAATTGCCTGGAAGGCAGCGGCTTCAGGCATGGTTGAAAAGGTCTATGTTGCGCCGGGAAACGCCGGTACCGAAAGGGAGCCCCGTGTTGAAAACGTGGGCATTGCCGTGACTGATATAAATGCACTTGCGCAGTTCGCAAAGGACAGGGAGATAGGTCTGACTATCGTAGGGCCTGAGGCCCCCCTTGTGGAGGGGATTACCGACCTGTTCAGAAATGCCGGGCTCAGATGCTTCGGGCCTTCGCGTGGGGCTGCCCAGCTGGAGGGCTCAAAGGTATTCACAAAGGAATTCCTTGAAAGGCACAGTATACCCACTGCTGGATATAAGGTCTTTACTGATCCAGGTCAGGCAAAGGCATATCTCGCCGGGCAGTCCTACCCGGTTGTCATCAAGGCCGACGGCCTCGCCGCTGGAAAGGGTGTAATAATTGCAGCGACCAGGGAACAGGCATATTCAGCAGTTGAGGGCATGCTGTCCGGCAGGGAATTCGGTTCAGCCGGGGAAAGGGTTGTCGTGGAGGAGTTTCTTGAGGGTGAGGAGGCCAGTTTCATTGTTATGACGGACGGAAAGAACATCCTCCCCCTTGCAACATCGCAGGATCACAAGGCCATAAACAACGGCGACACAGGCCCGAATACCGGAGGCATGGGGGCCTATTCGCCCGCCCCGGTTGTGACACAGGAGGTCCATGACAGGGTCATGAGGGAAGTCATTGTCCCCACGGTGGAGGGGATGGCCGCTGAGGGGAATCCATACACGGGATTTCTTTATGCAGGGCTGATGATCCGTCCTGACGGGGCGCTCAGGGTGCTTGAATATAACTGCCGTTTCGGAGATCCCGAGACGCAGCCTATCCTGATGAGGCTTAAATCAGACCTGGTGGAGATGTGTCTTGCAGCCCTGGACCGGCGTCTGGACAAGGTAAAGGCGGAATGGGATGAGAGGGCCGCATTAGGGGTTGTGATGGCCGCCGGGGGCTATCCTGAGGCCTATCGCAAGGGAGATGTCATATCCGGTCTGCCCGAAGGGGATCAGGAGGGGTTGAAGGTCTTCCATGCCGGAACAGCGATCAAGGACGGGAAGGTGGTCACAAACGGCGGAAGGGTCCTTTGCGCCACTGCCCTCGGGCATACCGTCGGCGAGGCGCAGAAAAGGGCCTACAGCCTTGCGGGGCAAATAAGCTGGAACGGCGTTTATTACCGAACCGATATAGGTTACAGGGCGGTTGAGAGGGAAGGGGAAAAATAAGAAGATAAGAGGTTAAGAAGATAAGATGTTAAGAGTAAAAGCCTTTTAACTTCTCAACTTCTCAGCTTCTTATCTTCTGAATTTCTAATAATCCCTTGAGCCCTGCGCCGCTGTGTAATATCCTCATTAGTTATTTAGAGATAAGCTTTGCCGCTTGACGCTGTCGCGCCCAGTTTAATCGTGCGTGAGACTGCAATCGTATTTCAGCTGCGGAGCAGCGAAATGTTAATAGATTTTCGAAGGTGATAGATTTTTTAGCTCCGG
>JBFYXR010000359.1:0-6585 GCA_041310455.1 Desulfobacteraceae bacterium
TTATCAGAAGAGCCGATATACACCCGGCCTTGCACAATTGCGGGAGATGACTTGACTTCATCCCCGGCCTTGAATCGCCATGCGAGGGATAGCTGCTCCGGCAGATTGCCAGTAACAAAGCCGCTCTGAGCCTGATCCCCATGAAACTGCGGCCAGTCACCCCCCGGATTTGCCACCGTCTGCCCATCCGCCTGCTTCGAATCGGCATCCGGTTGATTCTGTTGCCAATAATACCGGTGCATGCCCCACGCCAGAACGAAGCATATCACTACCGTTATTATTGTCCATAGTGCTGTCCGGGATATAACGCTCATAAATTACTACATGATGCCTGTAATAGATCTTTCTGTAATCATTTTCCTAATAACCATATTGCAATTTCTTGGAGCTTTATAAAAATGGCGCAGGGCCCAAGGCGCAGGGCGCACGGTAAACACAAAAAATCAAGAGGTCCGTCCGGTGGTCGGACCTTACAAACGGAGAATGGTCTGTTCAGGAATCGAAGCGCAAGCCTTTGTTTTATTCCATGCGCCTTACGCCTTGTGCCTTGTTCCATTCATTTATCAATTTGCCGCCTCGCTGAGCGGAGGCGCCCCGACAAAATTCCGCATCCTGACAGCTTCCTCTGCAGGGGCATGTCCGAAGTAGCGTTTAAGTTCCCTGCTGAACAGGGTGGCGCTTTCATAACCAACTTTAACGGCTGCGTCGACGGCATTGAAACCATCCTGGACCATAAATATCCTTGCCTTTTGGAGGTGAATTTTTTTATGTATTGTATAGGTGATGTATTGGTGACGGCCTTGAAATTGCTATGGAAGGATGAAACGCTCATGCTTGCTTCGTCAGCCAGGGTCGCTATATCAAGTTTAGTATTAAAACTCATATGTATTCGATTCAAAACCTTGGCCATCTGGCTGAAGCGACCGTGGCGTATTGCAAGCAATCGAAGGACTTCACCCTGTTCGCCGCACAGGATCCGATAGACAATCTCCCTTGCAATCTGCGGCCCTAAAACGCGCCCGTCAACAGGGTCACTCAAACACTCCAGTAACCGTATAAGAGCATCAATTATTACCTTTGTAATACCTGAAGAATATATCCCTCTTGGTGTCGATCCAGAAATGGGAGTTATTGAATCCATCTCAATTAAGAGCTCGCTTATCATAACTGGGTCGACCTTAATTCCTACCCCAAGCAGGGGCTCATCCGGGCTTGAGATCGTCTCACACTCCATAGGAAGCGGCATTGTTATTACCAGGTAATTATTAGCATCATATTTATAGATTTCATCTCCAAGATAAACAATTTTTCGTCCCTGGGCTATAATCAAGATGCCAGGTTCATAGACTCTGGAATACCTTGGAAGGTGCCTGCTTGAGCGGATAACCCTCACATTATTCAATGCGGAGTCTGTAAGTCATTCCTTTGTCGCCAGTGGTTACAGTAACTCGACCAGGCGCTTTTTTCTGTATCCAGTGTCATATGTAAGCCTCTCATGTTGCTAAATGTAATAAAAAAATATAAATTACAATGAAAATATTCAATAAATATTTTTACGATTGTAGGGTCAGGCAATATTTTAACAGAAATAAGTATTTATAAATCTAAAAAGATGCATTAAATTACTCTTTTATAATTCCGGACAGGGCAATATCAATATTAATTGTTCATCCGAAAACACCAATTTTCGGATTCAAGCCATCAGCTATCAGTAAAAACCTTTTAAATCAGGCTATTGGCTGACAGCTGATCGCTGAGTGCCCCATCCAGAAATCCCCAACTTTTGGATGGACATTAATTGACTGTATATTAATTCTGGGAGGAAAATAAATATGAAAACCGTTCGATCAATTGTAATAATCCTTGTCTTGCTGGCAACTAATCAGGTTTTTGCCTCTGACTGGCCTCAATACCTCGGACCTAATCGAGATGCGACCTCAAATGAGAAGGGACTGATGAGATCCTGGCCTGCGGATGGTCCAAAAGTACTATGGACATTTCCTTTGGCTGAGGGATATGCCGGCCCTGCGATCAGTGAGGGCAAGGTTTATATCTATGACAGGGTTGAAAACAAAACCGATGTCCTGCGTTGTATAGACCTTGTGACCGGCAAAGAAGACTGGACCTTCAGCTATGAAGCTCCCGGATCGGTAAGCAGGTATAACGGAAACAAATCGGTGCCCGCTATCGACGGTAACAGAATTTACATTTGCGATCTTCTTGGCAACCTTCACTGCGTGGACAAGAAAAGCCACAAAGCGATCTGGCACAAAAACATCTGGACCGATTTCGGCGGCACTGATCTGCCGGAATTTGGAATCGGGCAGAGTCCGCTGATCTATCAGAACCTGGTCATCGTTGCCTCCCAAACCAAGAGTACAGGAGTTGTTGCCTATGACAAGGAAACCGGGAAGCTTGTCTGGAAAACCGCCAACTTAGGAGATGTTGGATATGTGTCACCCACACTGGTAAAAATCAGTGGAACAGATCAAGTGGTGATGATACCTGCAGGAGAAGAGACGGAGCAGGCAGACCATAGCTCCGGAATGGACCCGAATGCAACGGAGGATTCAGCTTCAGCAGTTGGGCGAGGCGCCCCCGGTGGCGCTCAGGGCACTGCTCCCGGAGCTGTACAGGGTGCGCCACCGGCCGGCGCTGCTCAGCCCCACAATGTAACAACAAAGGGAACGGTTACAGGATTTGACCCGAAAACCGGCGCCGTTCTTTGGTCCTATACCGGCTTTCAGTGCCATAGACCCGTTAACAATGTCCTTGCAATCGGTAAGAACCGGCTTTTTATGTACGGAGGAGACGGAGGATCTGCCATTATCCAGATTGAAAAGACTAATAATTCATACATGGTAAAAGAACTGCTGAAAAATAAATTCGGCGCCATGGTCAATCCGGCAATCTTTTACAAGGATTATTTGTACGGCAACTGGTATACACTTTCGGCGCGGGATGGCATGGTCTGTATGGATCTCAACGGCGCGGTCAAATGGAAAACCAAAAAAAAACCGTTATTTGAGAGAGGGGGGCTTATACTGGTTGATGACTTGATAATCAATAATGCCGACGGGACGTTTTATCTGATTGAGCCGACCCCCGAAGGATTTAAAATGTTGTCAAAGGCAAAGCTTCTGGATAAAAAAGAAGAGTTTGTGCCTTTTGCATTGAGCGACGGCAAGCTTGTGGTAAGAGGTAAGACGCAGATGAAGTGTGTCCAGGTGAAATAGCGCCTATTCATATTAGAGAGGAGAATAAATATGAAAACCATTCGAGCAATTGCAATAATATTTGTTTTGCTGGCAACCAGTCCGGTTTTTGCTTCTGACTGGCCTCAGTACCTCGGGCCTGATCGAAATGCAGTCTCCAGTGAGAAGGGGCTTCTGAGGTCCTGGCCGGCGGATGGACCAAAAGTACTGTGGACAATTTCATTGGCTGAGGGATATGCCGGCCCTGCGATCAGTGAGGGCAAGGTTTATATCTATGACAGGGTTGAAAACAAAACCGATGTCCTGCGTTGTATAGACCTTGCAACAGGCAAAGAAGAGTGGACATTCAGTTATGAGGCGTCCGGATCGCCCAGCGACTATAAAGGAAGCAAATCAGTGCCCACTGTCGACGGCAACAGGATTTACGTTTGTGATGAACTTGGCAACCTTCACTGCGTGGATAAGAACAGCCATAAAGCGATCTGGCACAAAAACATCTGGACCGATTTCGGCGGGACTGATTTGCCGACTTTTGGAATTACGCAGAGTCCACTCATTTACCAGAACATGGTCATCGTTGCCTCCCAAACCGAGAAGGCCGGTCTTGTTGCCTATGACAAGCAGACCGGGAATATTATCTGGAAAACCTCCAAATTGCCGGGAGTGCCTGGATATATGTCACCCAAATTGATAAAAATAAGTGGAACAGATCAGGTGGTGATGGAATCCGCAGCAGGGATGTCCGGGCCGGGAGGCCCTGGTGAACAGGCTTCACGGGGCGGCGCTCCGCAGGTCGGACAGGGAGCCCCGGGTGGAGCACAGGGTCCTGGTACTGGAGCAGGACAGGGTGCGACTGGTAGTGGACCAGGGGGTGAACAAGGCGGTGCTTTACCGACTATTGATGAAACAAAAAAGGGTGCGCTTTCTGGATTTGACCCGAAAACCGGTGCACTCCTTTGGTCCTTTAACGACTACCAGTGCATGAGACCGGTTAACGATATCACTGCAATCGGCAATAACCGGCTTTTTATTTCCGGAGGAGACGGAGGATCTTCTTACATTATCCAGATTGAGAAGATAAACAACTCATACAACGTAAAAGTGCTGCTGAAACCGAATGAATTCGGTTCCCAGATCCATCCTGCAATCTTTTACAAGGATTATTTGTACGGCAACTGGATTACACTTAAGGCGCAGAACGGCATGGTCTGCATGGATCTCAATGGCGCTATCAAGTGGAAAACCAAAAAAAGCCCGTTATTTGAGAGAGGCGGACTGATATTGGTGGATGATATGATCATCAATAACAGTAATGGGACGTTTTATCTGATTGAACCTTCCCCCGATGGATTCAAAATGCTGTCAAAGGCAAAGCTTTTAGATAAAAACGAAGAGTTCGCACCTTTTGCGCTGAGCGATGGGAAGCTTGTGATACGGGGTAAAACGCAGATGAAGTGCGTCCAGGTGAAATAGCGCCTATTCATATTAGAGAGGAAAATAAATATGAAAACCGTTCGAGCAATTGCAATAATGTTTGTTTTGCTGGCAACCAGTCCGGTTTTTGCTTCTGACTGGCCTCAGTACCTCGGGCCTGATCGAAATGCCGTCTCCAGTGAAAAGGGGCTTCTGAGGTCCTGGCCGGCGGATGGACCGAAGGTCCTATGGGCCGTTACCCTGGGCGAGGGGTTCGGCGGCCCTGCAATCAGCGAAAGCAAGGTCTATGTCTATGACCGGGTTGCTGACAAGACCAATATCCTCCGCTGTATAGACCTCGCAACCGGCAAAGAAGAGTGGACCTTCAGCAATGAGGCAGCCGGAACGGTTGACCGCAACGGCAGCAGATCAGTCCCGGCAATCGACGGCAACAGGATCTATATCTGTGATTTTCATGGCAACTTTCACTGCCTGGACAAGAATACCCATAAGGTCCTCTGGAAAAAGAATATCTGGACCGATTTAGGCGGCACGGATCTGCCGCGCTGGGCAATTTCCCAGAATCCTTTGGTCTATCAGAATATGGTCATCGTTGCCGCCCAGACAGATAATGCAGGTCTTGTCGCCTATGACAAGCAGACCGGGAAGGTTGTCTGGAAGACCCCAAAATTGCCAGGATCTACCGGGTATGTGTCGCCGGCAATAGTGAAAATCAGCGGAGAAGACCAGGTGATCATGGTATCTGCCGCTGAAATGAGATTCGGCGGCGGAAGACCGCCGGCCGGACCGGGCGCACAGGGTGGGGCGCCACCAGCCGTACAGGGTGCGCCTGCAGGGGCCTCTGGCGGTGCGCAGGCCAGCAGCGGGACATCAGGAGGTGTCAGCGGATATGACCCGAAAACCGGCGCCCTTCTCTGGTCCTATACCGGCTTTCAGTGTTCGATACCCATTCCGAACGTCACTGAACTCGGCAATAACCGGCTTTTTATCACCGGAGGATACAATGCAGGAGGCGCCATTATCCAGATTGAGAAGTCCGCTAATTCATATAAGGCAAAAGAGATAATGAAGTCGGCGGAGTTCGGCACCCATGTCCATCCTGCAATCCTGTACAAGGATCATCTGTACGGCCACTGCAGCAATAATGAGAAGCAGGACGGTTTTGTCTGCATGGACCTCAATGGCGTGATCAAATGGAAAACTAAAAAGGACCCGCTTTTTGACAAGGGTGGATTTATTCTGGTTGATGATATGATCATCAGCAGTGACGGTGAGAAGATGTTATATCTGATCGAACCGAGCCCCGCAGGATTCAAGGTGCTGTCAAAGGCCCAGCTTCTGGATACGAAACTGGCGTGGGCTCCCCTGGCGCTGAGTGACGGGAAGCTTCTGATAAGAGATCAGAAGCAGATGAAGTGCGTCCAGGTGAAATAAGGATCATAACAAAGGCCGCAAACACGGCTTCCTTTCAGTCATAAGCTATGGGAAGCCTTAATGCGGCTATATTATTGCCATTAACGATAAATAAGGTAAAGAGGATTCAAATGATCGACCGCGTATCCCTGCTTCTGTCTCCCATATCTCACGTCCAAGATCCAATGTCCAACCGGAAAAGGAGGAAAATAACTTTCCCATCCGCAATTCAAATAGTGCTGACCGCCGGGTTGCTGGCCGTAACGAACACGGCAACTCCGGCAGAGGATCCCAATGCCATTTTCGGTCTGCCTGCGGTGACGGTGACTGCCCAAAAGGAACCTGCCGGGGCACAAACGATTCCGGTCAGCGTCACGCCTGTCACTGAAAATACTTTGCAGGACGCCGATGTGCGTTCCGTTAAGGACGCCTCTGTGTATGCGCCCAATGTCTTCATGAACGAGTTCAGCGTGCGCGCCCTGAGCAACCCCTTTTTCCGCGGCGTGCATGGCAGCCCTTCCAA
>JBFYXR010000362.1:0-2714 GCA_041310455.1 Desulfobacteraceae bacterium
TCGGACCCGTACATCCTGAGGCAGTGGAGCGAGATGCTCAGCCTTGTAAAAAGGTCCGTCCCACTCGCCGCCTGCGACAGGGACGACCCCTATGAGATCATTTACAATATAGACAGGAGACATGAACTGGAGAAGGAGACAGGGAGGCATCTCGGAAAGGATAAGAATAAAAAACTTATAAAGGCCCTGAAGCCCTATCTCACGCCAGGAAGGCTGTTTCAGCATAAGGACAAGGGTATTTATGTCCTGATAAGCACCTATATGTTCCACGGCAGGCTTATCTGCGCGGCACAGAACATAGAAGAGAGGCTCAGGTTCAAGAAGGGAAGGATACGGTTCAAGAAGGCCCCGGCAAACAAGATCCGGCACATCTATGACGGGGTAATACAGCTGCCTGAAGGGCTTCCGGAGGACCAGTTTAATGAGATCCTCGGGTCTATAGATGTTTCATCCCTGCAAATCATTGATACCGGGATTGTATCAAACGAGGACGAAGAAAAGATAGAGGCCATTGAGAAAAAGATTCAGCAGCTGCCCTGCGAGGGGTGCGGACATTTCGAGTCCTGTCATTACTCCGGGGACAAGGAGCTTAAAGAGGCCCTTGCCTATTTTCGCTCCCAGATCTACAGCCTGGAGTCCCTGGGCGAAGGCCTATGGCTGAGCTTCAAGCGTCATCTAAGGTTCCTCAAGGAGACGCAATTCGCCGATGGGACGGACAAGCTTACCGACGACGGGACCTGGGCGTCAAAGCTGAGGCTCGATCACCCCCTCCTTATTGCGGAGGCCATTAAGAAAGGGGCGTTCAGCGATCTCTCGCCCGAGGTTACAGCAGGATGCATCGCCCTGTTTATCTGGGACAGGGACCAGCAGGTGGAGATGAGGATAGAAGGTTATGAAGACCTGAGCAAAATGGAGGAGGCCTTTGACCGGGTGATTGAAGGCATCGAAGGAATCAGGTCGTCGATGGAAAAAAGGGGGTTCAAAAATCCGCCCATCCCCTTCTGGCCTGCCGCCGTCATGTTCATGTGGGCCAGGGGCGTCTCCTGGGAAAGAATACTGTCCTATATCAGTATAGGGGAGGGGGACCTGGCCTCGCTGATCGTAAGGACAGCCGACCACCTGAGGCAGGTGGCGGCCATAAGCGATACCCACCCCCAGCTGGCCAATGCGGCGAGGAGGGCAATAGGCCTTATCCTGAGGGTGCCTGTGTATATTCCTTAGGTTAGCCCCCCCAGAGTAAAGGGCAGTATAACATATTCATATTTTTTAATTAGTGCCTGATAAAACAGGGACAAGGCGCAGGGCATATGGTAAAAGGCAAAACTCTTTGAAAGCTTTTTTTACCTTGTGCCCTGAGCCATGTGCCTTGAGCCTTGGTGACAATTGAGGAAATTGGTGCCGGCTCAAAATACCGGCTGTTTTAGTTAGTGTACATCTCTATCTAAACCTTATGGCCTGATACACCCTCCCGCCTTCAGGGATGTCAATCCCGTTGATGTGAACCGTTTCCGAGCCGCCAGAAGATATCTCCAGGTCATGGACACCCTTATCCAGCGCTGTCCGGACAAGGGTAAGACCCCCGGGAAGGGTCTCCCAGGATCGTGTGTCTGCCTCCTCCAGCAGGAAAAGTATTGCCCTTGAAAAGACCTCTCCTATTTCATTTTTCCCGCCGATCACCTGTGCAATGGTCTCCTTTGCGCCGGCCCTCAGGGCCTGACGCGTGAGGTACTGCGCTGACCTGTCGTCCAGGGATTTCCTGGCCACCTGTCCCAGGTCCGTGGAAATCTTCACGGCATCCGGCGCACCGCCGTCCGACGTGATGTCGACCGGCAGAGGCGAAGAGCCGTCACTATACACAGGGATGGAGATCCGTATGGAAGGCGGCAACACAACATCGCTGGAGACCTTGGTGGGGGCGCGCCCATGGCTGATGAACATGATCAGCTCCCCTTTGCCGGGCGCAATCGATCCATGGGAAGGCCCCTCTCCCCCCATTTCCTGTGCCAGTTTTTCATACTCGATTCTCGCGTCATCCGGCAGGTTCATATTTTCAAAACAAAGGGCGATCAATGCGCGCGTAAAATGATCGCCCGTCAGGGAGTCAGGATACCTGTCGTAGACCTCAAGTGCCTGTTTGGCCTCTACAAGGGCGTCTTCATACATGTACCGAAGCAGATAATTCATCATGAGAAATGTATGAACCCAGAGCCTCTCGCTGTATTCGCCCTTGTAAGTGGTTACCCAGTCATTCGTCATAACCGCCGAGGACTGTTCCGCTACACTTATTGTCTCCTGGTGTTTGATAAGCTGTGATGCCCTCAGCAGAACCTCCGTGCTCTCTTCATATGCCTCCATGTAATGGAGGATAAGACCCTTTTCCAAGTAGCACAGAAGAAGATCCTTTTTCGATATCCCTTTGCAGCCTTCCAGAATATATTCTGCCTCATTGAGGTTCCCGGAATAGAACTCGGTCCGGGCCCTTTGAAGAGGAAGGCTTGAGCAGCCGACTGTTAAAAGGACAGCCGTTACAGTTATTAGTAGCCTTAAATAAATTCCTCTGGGTCGGCTCATGTTATGGGATCCGTGTCTTCATAATAGTATTGCTTGTGTCTGTTGTGTTATTGAGTTCTTTGCGTTTTTGACCCAATAACACTATGAACCCAAGTAACCCTATGACTTATCCTTACCATCCGATAATGGGCTTTGATGCCTCA
>JBFYXR010000363.1:0-11966 GCA_041310455.1 Desulfobacteraceae bacterium
GTCCGGGTTCTGGGCCATCAGCTGGAGAAGTTCCGACCGCTTGATCTCCCCTCCTGAAAAGCCGGCGTTGATATCCCTGTCCAGGAAGCCTTTGAAATTGATACGCCCTGCCAGCTCCTCCTCATTAACCTTGCCCTTGCCGCAAAGGCTGACCATCTGCCGGGTCTTGAGCCCGTGTATGGTCGGGGGTCTCTGATAGGACATTCCGATCCCCAGCTGTGCCCGCTCATTTATGGGCTTGTAGGTGATGTCCTCACCCTTGAACATGATTTTGCCTGATAGCACTTTGTACTGAGGGTAGCCCATTATGGTCATCAGCAGTGAGGTCTTCCCTGAGCCGTTCGGCCCGAAGAGCATATGTGTCTCTCCCTGTTTTATCTCCAGATCAATATGCTCCAGTATAATCCTGTCAGCGAGTTCCACCCGGAGATCTTCAATAATAAGCATGACAATACTCCTGTTTTAATTTTTTGTTATTTATACATCATTATTGGAAAATTTGCATGTGTTAAATATAAAAAGGCCCTTCTATTTGAATGTAGAAGGGCCTTTTTAAAATCGGTTATTCAGGAATTGTCAATCCGCCGGAAAAGTGCGGGAATTGATTTTGCCAGGCTTATCCTAGCACGATCAAAACGGAGTCTGCCTCTATGGTGTCCCCTTTTTTGCATTTAATCTCTTTTACTGTTCCAGACGCCGTTGCCACTACCGGGAGCTCCATTTTCATGGCCTCCAGTACTATTACCTCATCATCCTCGTTTACAGTGTCGCCGGGTTTTACCTTTACGTCTAATACCTTCCCGCCCATCGGTGCAATAATTTCACTCACGGTCAATTCCTCCTTATCTTTTTATGGAACAAATAGGTGTTTAGTCAATCAAATAGAGTTTACTTTATTACCGTTTATTTGGATATTGTCAAGGATAAACTGACAAATGCTATTTGTACTTTAATCTCTAAGGGATTAATTCCCCGCGGCTTGCCGCGAGTCGTCATTCCGGCGAAAGCCGGAATCTATAAACCTAAACTGGATGCCGGATCAAGTCCGGCATGACGTCTGATACCCCGCTGCTCTGCGGCGGGGTAGTTCATTATTCCTTGAAAAGAAATAATTTGACATCACAAGAATTATGTATAATTTGTGCCCATTAAAAATGATCAGATGTGATCGACAAGGAGGCGATAATGTTAAATGTAACCGTAAAGGCAAGTGAGATGATAGGCAATTTTCTCAAAGAAAGAGGAGAAGATCAGTCATATATAAGGGTTTTTCTTTCACAGGGGGGGTGCTGTTCGGGTCCGTCTCTCGGGATGGCGCTTGATGAGCCGAATGTCAATGATGAGGTAATAAAGGACAACAATATTAACTACTTAATAGATAAAGAACTCTATAACAATATTAAACCCATCAACATCGATTTTATTGAATCGGACATGGGCTCAGGCTTTTCCATAACATCAAAACTTTCCGAAGAGAATTCATGTGGTTCATGCGGCAGCGGCGGCTGTGGCAGCTGTTAAGAAGATAAAAAAATAGACCGCCATCACAAGGGATAAAAGATAATCCAGACCAGGTGATGGCGGTTTCTTTTCTTATGAAACCAGTAATCAATATTACAACTTTTTTCCCCTGCGCCTTGAGCCCCGTTCGGCAAGCTCACGGCCATGAACAAGGTCGAATGGCTGCGCCCTGTACCTGTTTTTAAAATGCCCCCAGCTGGCACGGTGAAATTTTTATCCCAAGGCTGTCACAGGCCGATGCCGCATCCATTCTGCCGATACCCAGTTTTTCCGCAATCTTCCAGGCATCCCTGCATGAAAGTTTTCCATCCGTCAGGTTTTCAAGAATGGCTGTTTTCAGGGAATCAGGGACATCGGACATAGGCTTTACATACTTGCTTTCCCTGCTATATCCGAAAATCCCTATCTGGCATTTTGATATCTTGATTTCAAGGAGGTCAAGGGCAATTCCCACCTCTGCCGGAGTCACCCCCATTTCTTCAGATATCTTAAAGGCAACGGCACAGGGCAGCTTTCCCTCCGTTGCCTTCTTTTTAATTGTTTCGGCGACAGCAGGATCTATTTTAATATCCTGCCCGTGTTTGCCGGCATAATGATTTCCATTCTTTCTTGTCATAGGGGTATCCTCCCGAAACCGGTATATGGAGATCGATGGTATCATTGTCCTTGAGAACCTGATTGAAACCCGCGATCTCCGTGTTAATAAATACATGGAGCATTATATCATCATCAGACAGTGTCGTGTCACCTGAAAAATCGCGCCGGAAAAAATATTGAGATCGAGGATCTTTTATGCTATATTACAAAATTAAAGATTCCTTCCACCATCCAATTCCAAAAAAAGGGGATTTAACCGGCTGGGTTTCTAATAAAATTACGGAGATTCGATATTGATGAAAGCAGGAGATATACATACTGAGGTTCTCAATCATGGCGCCACCCCTCCCTGCGTAGAGACGATGCAGCAATGTCGCGGCTGTTTCGGCTGGCCCAATATGATCAAGGCCGCTTATGATAATATTACCTGGAGACAATACCCGTTCAGGTGCACATGCACAGGGCTGGTGATAAAGATTGTACAAGACGGGCATAAAAAATATACAAAAGGGAATATATTACAGTCTGTTCAGTAGGTTAGCTGTTTCTCTCTCTCCTCCCTTTTTTTCATAAACCAATACATCCAATAAAATAAACGGCGGATAAAGTTTTGTTCGTGAAGAATTTGTCTTGACATCTCTTGACGCGTTGTCTAATATTTAGACGCAATGTCTAGAGTGGATTAATTTTTTATCTCAATATCAAACATGGATGCATAAATCTGCATCCATAGACCAGGGCAGAAATATAAATTTGGGTATTATAGAACGAAGAAAAAGAGAAAAGGACCTGCGACGCGAACTCGCTATGGATGCCGCAATGGCGATCTATAACGAAGAGGGCTATCATGCAATTACGATGGAAAAGATAGCGGAACGCTGCGAGATAAGCCGTGCCTCTCTATATCTGTATTTTAAGAATAAAGACGAAATATTGATTGATGCGATCGTGGATCACACGGAGTATTTTACTGATCTTCTGAAGGACCTCTATGACAATCGTGAACAGCTGAGAGATAGTCTGTTTAAAGAGCTATGGGGGCGGTTTATTGATTTTTATGAAACGGAACCGGAAACCTTCAATGCATCTTTATATTTTCGAAATAGTGAGATGATCCTGAATCTCCCTGAGGATTTGAGGAATAGTATTAATGGATCGGCTTCCAAGGTGGTAAGTCTCCAGCATAAGATTATTGAATACGGCGTTAAGATGGGATTATTCATTGACTGTAATCCTATGACGCTTGCTGAAGTAATATGGGCCTCTTTTTTGGGCATTATTCAACTTGAGCGGAGCAAGCAGGTTCTTTCTCATAAAGTCCATCTTGAAACGACGCGCGAGTTGGCCTTAGAGGTGTTATCGAGAGGGATAGTTAAGAAGCAGAGCAACAACATAGAGGAATAGATTTCATGAAGCAGGTTATTACCTTAAAAGTAAACGGGGATTCTTATTCCCTTGCTGTCGAACCGTCACGCAGCCTTAATGAAGTGCTCAGGGAGGATCTGAATCTTACCGGGACCAAGCTGGGCTGTGGCGATGGAGATTGCGGCGCCTGTACGGTCCTTGTAAATGGAAGGTCCGTCAGTTCATGCCTGACCCTGGCGGTCTCAGTGGATGGAAAAGATATAACCACTGTTGAAGGGCTCGCATCAGGGGAGGACTTGCATCCCATACAGGAGGCATTTATTGAACATGGAGCCATCCAATGCGGGTTCTGCTCAGCCGGGATGGAGATGTCGGCGCTGAACCTGCTCAATCAGAACCCTGAGCCGACTGATGAAGAGATACGTCAGGCCATATCAGGGAATCTGTGCCGGTGCACCGGTTATTACAAGATAGTCGACGCTATAGGGGCCGCGGCCAAAAAGATGAATACGAAAAAGACAAAGAAGAATTAAAGGGATATGTCGTATGAGTTTAGCCAAATTTGAATATTACACGCCCAACAGCGTTGAAAACGCCTGTAAACTTCTCACAGAGCAGGGAGACGGCGCTTATATCATGGCCGGCGGGACAGATCTTCTGGTTAAGATCCATAAAGGCGCCATGAAAGCCAAAGCTATTATTGACCTGCAGAAGGTCAAGGGTATTGACGGGATCTCCTATGAAAAGGGAAAAGGCCTTACCATAGGAGCCATGGCCCGCCTAACAGACGTTGGAAATCATCCTGACATAAAAACGAAATACCCGGCGGTCTCAAAGGCTGCCCTGGCAACGGCCAATACCCAGATACGCAACATGGGAACCGTAGCCGGCAACCTTTGCAATGCCGCGCCTTCAGCGGACAACGCCCCGGTCCTTATGGTCATGGGGGCAGTTGTAACACTTAAAAGCATTAAAGGCGAAAGGCTGGTCCCTCTTGTCGAATTCTTCCAGGGGCCCGGCATGACGGTAATTAAAAAGGGGGAGATCCTTACCTCCATATTCGTCCCTGAGCCGCCCAACGGTTCAGGCGTATCCTATCAGTACCTCTCTGCCAGGGGCAAGGTCGATATCGCTGCGGTATGTGTCGGCGCTATGGTGATCATGGATGGCGGAATATGCAAGGATGCAAAGATCGTCCTTGGCGCTGTCGCCCCGGTACCCATGAGGGCGAAAGATGCTGAAAAGGTCGTTATGGGCAAAAGGCTTTCAACAGAACTCCTGGAAAAGCTGGGTCTTGAGGCATCCAGGGAGTCCAGGCCTATTACGGATATGCGAGCTTCGGCCGAATATCGAAGGATACTGGTAGCAGTGCTTTCGGCAAGGGCCATAGAGGAAGCGGCGAAGAACGCTTCAAAGAAATAAGCCCCTTTGAAATAATCGATGGAGAATAAAATTATGCAGGAATTTAGTGTTGTAGGAACTAACGTAACCCGTACTCATGTAAGGGATAAAGCAGTAGGGGTTGCCCAATATACGGATGACATTAAACTGCCTGGTATGCTTCACGGTCGCACGTTGAGGAGTCCCTATCCCCATGCACGTATATTGAGCATTGACACCAGCAAGGCAAAGGCCCTTAAAGGCGTGAAATGCGTTATAACATCTGAAGATATACCAAAGGTCAAATTCGGGAACTGGAGGCTTTTCCCTGAGACTCAGGATGAATATGTACTTGCTGTTGACAAGGTCAGATTTATAGGAGATGAGGTTGCGGCTGTTGCAGCAATCGACAGAGACATTGCCCAAGAGGCTCTTTCACTCATCAAGGTGGAATACGAGCAGCTTCCGGCTTCCTTTAATATCGAGACATCCATTGCCGAAGGCGCTCCAATCATACATGACCCTTATCCGAATAATATAAGCATACACAGAAGGGTCAAACATGGCGATCTTGAAAAGGCCCTTGCAGAATCGTATTATGTGCGCGAGGATGTCTTTACCGTCCATAGCATTTATCCGGCGTACATGGAGCCATGCTCTGCAGTAGCCAATGTCGATTATGACGGAAGGATTACACTGTGGACATCCACCCAGACACCCTATATCGTCCAGTGTCTTCTTGCCTCCACGCTGGGGATGCGCGAAAATGACGTGCGCGTTATAAAACCCCATTTAGGAGGCGGTTTCGGGGCCAAGATGGAACTGAGGAAATGGGATTTCTGCGCCGCCTTTATGGCAAAGAAGACAGGAAAACCCGTTAAATTTACCCTTGACAGGGTAGAGGACTTTGAGGTCGGAAGACGCCGCCATCCAATGAAGCTTTATTCCAAGATAGGCTTTACCAAGAACGGCATGCTCACGGCCAAGGACCTCCAGATTTATCTGGACGGAGGAGCATACAATGCGATGGGACCCACTGCCACATTCCTCTGCGGAAACTATGGCCTGATGCTTTATCGATATCCGGCCTACCGTTTCCATGGACAGCATGTGTATACGAACAAGCCGCCGGCAAGCGCCATAAGAGGTTTTGGCTCCCCGCAGTCTACCTTCTGTACAGAGAGCCAGATGAACATAGCTGCGGAAGAGATGGGGATCGATCCTATTGATCTGAGGCTCAAGAATGCCGTAAGGGAAGGTGATGTCATTCCCGAATTGTCAAAGATCGGCAGCTGCGGATTCGCGGAGTGTCTTGAGAAGGTCGCGAAGATGAGCAATTTCAGGGAGAAGAGAAAACACCCGGTAAAGGGCAGGGGAGTAGGCATAGGCTGCTACAGTTTCATTTCAGGCGGCGTGTTCAACTGGTTTGACACCCAATACCCATTCACCGCAACCGAGGTAAGGGTTTTCGCTGACGGCACGGCCCACGTCCTCTCCATGGCCTCGGATATAGGCCAGGGTTCGGATACGGTTATCCCCCAGATACTTGCTGAAGAATTGGGGCTCAGGATGGAGGATATCCGCGTGACAACCGCCGACACCGCCATGACGCCACAGGCTGACCTGGGCTCGTGGGGAAGCAGGGTGACCCTAATGGCCGGGAATGCAACAATCGATGCAGCCAGAAAGATAAAGGAGATACTCTTCGGCGCTGTAATGGCCCACTTCAATTTCAACGTTATTCATGACCTTGAATGCAAAGGCGGAAGGATATACTCAAAGGGAAGACCGGACAAGGTGCTGACCTTCGGAGAGGCCGTGGCGGTAGCCCAGAAATTCAACAGGGGCGAGCCTATTGTCGTAAGGGGGTCGTACACACCAAGAGGAAAGGGGCTTGTGACGCCCGCCTTCAGCTTCGGGGCGCAAGTTGCCGAGGTGGAAGTGGATAAGAAGACGGGCATCGTTGATCTTAAAAAGATGTACACTGCCCATGATTGCGGGACCCTGATTCATCCCCAGTCTGTCGAGGGACAGTTGGATGGCTCTATTCAGATGAGTGTCGGTTACGCCCTTTCCGAGCAGTTTGTTGAGAAGGACGGAAAGACCCTTAACACAACATTCCTGGATTACAAGATGCCGGGCGCGCTTGATATGTGCGAGAGCGAGCACACATGCGTTATCACCTATGAAAAGGAAGGACCCATGGGCGCAAAGGAGGCAGGAGAGGGACTTACGTCGCCGACGGCGCCTGCCATTGCCGATGCGGTGTATGACGCCACAGGCTATCGCTGCAAGGATCTGCCTATAACACCTGAGAAGGTGCTGAAGAACAAAAAGAAGTTTTAGAGCAACGGTCGAATTTTATTGTATCCTTCTGGGGACATGAGAAAACTTTTACCTTTATGGGAAGATTTTTGTTAGATTAATATTTAAATAGGATTTAATGGGGACAAGGTGTCGAGTGGTCGAGTGATAATAAGGATTTTGAAATGATTTTCGCTTGAACCCGTTCGACAGGCTCACCGCCCTGAGTTACATCGAAGGGCCTTGAATCCTGGAGTACTTGGCCCCTAAATCTATCGGCTGCAGCCGGTAGAAGTATATTTGAGATAAGTTGTAGTTATTTAATATCAAACGGAGGATGTCATATGGATGTAAAAGCAAAATTGTCCAAAGTTGTCGGATCAAAGAATGTTTCCGATGACCCCGCGCAGTTGACGGCATATTCCTCGGATTTCAGTTATATGCCTTCAGGGATGCCGAACTTTATAGTAAAACCGGCCGACTCAGAGGAAGTGTCGGGTGTTATAAAGTTCTGCAGCGAAAACAGCATCCCGGTGGTACCGGTAAGCTCCAAGGTCCATTTTTACGGCGCTACGATTCCGAAGCAGGGCGGCGTGATACTGGACCTCTCAAGGATGGACAAGATCTTTGAGATCGACGTGGATAACAGGCGCGTCAGATTCGAGGCCGGAGTAACCTGGGAAAAGATGACCAAAGAGCTTGCAAAAAAGGGTTTCAGGGCCATCATGCCCCTCACCCCTCCTGCGGAGCGATCAGTCCTAACGGATTTTCTGGAAAGGGAAGAGCCGACCAACCAGGTCTATGATTACGGCGAGCCCCTTCAGGGCATGGAGATCGTCTGGCCCACCGGCGAGATCTTCAGGATAGGTTCAGCCAGCGCCAACGGCTACCCCAATTCCATGTCCAAAGGCACCAACCCGATGGGACCGGGTCTGGATTTTTTCAGATTTTTTCAGTGCGCCCAGGGGACCATGGGCGTGGTCACATGGACCAACCTGAAAATAGAGACCATACCCAGGATGGATAAGGTGCTCTTCGCCCCACTTGAGGACCTTGATTATGGGATCAATTTCCTTTACAGGATCCTGCCCAGGAGGATAGGCCAGGAAGTATTGCTGCTGAATAATACGGATCTAGCAGCTATCGTTGCTGATAAGGATAACTGGGACGAGGATTTTGAAAGGCTTCAGGCCACGCTTCCTCCCTGGACCCTCATCCTTGTGGTCAGCGGCCTTGTATTGCGTCCTGAAGAGAAGATCGCCTACGAGGAGAATTTCCTCAAACATGTAATCGACCATGAGTTCCCGAATCTGCAGCTGGGCGAGAACCTCCCCGGTTTCCCGGGGCTGAGGAAAAAGATGTTTTCCGTGCTTCGCAATCCCTGGCCCGCAGATATACCATTCTGGAAGAACAACGTCAGGGGAGCCTGCCAGAGCCTCTTCTTCCACACCAGACCGGAGCTTGCTTCGTCGTTCACGGCAACAGTTGAAGAGATAGCCGCCCAGTACGGTTATCCCATAGCAGAGATCGGCATGTACATGCAGCCGATCGAGCACAACAGGGCCATGAGGGCGGAGTTTAATTTCTTCTATGATCCTTCTGATCCGGAAGAGACGGCTATGATAAACGCGCTCTATGTGGAGCTTGCAAAGAAGCTCCTCGCCGACGGCGCGGTGTTTACAAGACCATACGGAGACCTGGCCCCGATAGTATATGAAAAGGCAGCCGGCTACGCAGCCGCGCTAAAGAGGCTGAAGAAGGTCTTCGATCCGAACAATATTATGAATCCCGGGAACCTGTGCTTCTGAGGAGGGAGAGAAAATGGCTAAAAAATTAAAAGTAAGATATTACAGACCAAAAGCGGATGTGGCTCTGGATATCAACGATATCCAGAATTTTGTTTATGACATGAGCCGTTGCATCAAGTGCAAGGGTTGCATGTGGGTGGACCACACCTACATGCCGGGCGCTACAACAGGATTCCTGACAAAATGCCCGAGCGCAAACATGTACGAGTATGATGCATACAACGGAGCGGGAAAAATGAGGATCGCCCATGCCATGGCCGAAGGCGTCCTTGACTGGAATGAAAAGGCCCTTGAGGTCGTGTATGCATGCACCCTTTGCGGCGCCTGCGACACGGGCTGCAAGAGAAACCTGGACCTCGAAGTGGAACTGACACTTGAGGCCATGAGGGTCAAGGCTGTTAAAGACGGCGTCGGCCCCATGCCCGCCCACAAGAAGGTAGTTGAGAACATCCTCAAGAAGAATAATTGCTTCGGTGCGCCTCACAAGAGCAGGAACGAGTGGCTCCCCAAGGGAATCACACCCGCCAAGAAGGCGGACGTTGTCTACTATGTGGGCTGCAACGCCGCCTATGTGAACAAGGAGATCGCCCAGTCCACAGTAAAGATTTTCAAGGCCGCCGGGACGGAGTTCATGCTCCTGCCCGATGAAAAGTGCTGCGGCAACATCGTATTCTCAGTCGGTATGATTGATGAGGCGACCGCCATAGCAAAGAAAAATGTGGCGGAGATGAGAAAGACCGGGGCCAAGACCCTTATCACTGCCTGTGCCGAAGGCTACAGGATGTGGAAGGTGGATTATCCAAAGCTTCTCAACATCTCCACGGAAGAACTGGGCTTTAAGGTCCTCCACATCACAGAGTATGCCGATGAGATGATCAAGAGCGGCAAGCTCAAGATGAAGAAGGATTTCGATTCCCGCGTGGTATACCATGATGCATGTAGCCTGAGCCGTCTGAGCGAGCCCTGGACCCCGTGGAAAGGCAAACGCGGCTGGATGGGCTGTGTGGAACCGAGACTCAAGAGACGCAGGGGAACAAACGGCGTATACGCCCAGCCGAGGGACATACTCAAGGCCATTCCGGGCGTCAACCTGGTAGAGCTGCCAAGGACGAGGGAAAACGCCTATTGCTGCGGCGCAGGACGCGGCGCGAGAGAGGCATTCCCGGAATTCGCAGAGTTTAACGCGAATCACAGGCTTGATGAAATCAAGGCAGTAGGCGCGGAGACACTGGTTACTGCATGTCCCATGTGCAAGAGCAATTTCTCCAAGGCAGTTAAAGAAAACGGAGACGATGTGCAAGTAATGGATATCACTGAAGTCATTTGCGCATCGATTAAAGGTTAGGAAGGAGGAAACTATGGCGATATCCAAAGATATTTTAAATGTACTGGAGTCCATTGTAGGTCCTAGATATATCTCTGCCGATCCGGTTATCTGCGAGTCATACAGAAGCGGACCGGGAGGATATGAGAACGGCACCGGCTATGAGCGCGTTATGACCACCATTCCCGGCTGTGTCATCATGCCCAGGACCACCGAAGAGGTTCAGAAGATAGTAAAGGTCTGCTACAGGAACAACGTCCCCTATGTGCCCTATTCAACAGGGTTCTACGGGCCGCGCTCCCATCCCCATGTGGAGGATGCGCTTCTGATTGATATGAAACGTATGAATGATTTTTCCATCGATGACAAGCACTTCTTTATCGATGTCCAATCGGGTGTGATCTATTCGCCCATCCAGCAGGAATGTCTGGAGCACGGCGCATACGTGGTAATCGGCGGCGGCGGAGCCCAGGCATCCGCCATCGCGAATCTGCTGGGCGACGGATGGTCCCCCTTGAGCCACCGCATCGGCATGCCTCACCGCCGTATACTCGGCACTGAGGTGGTGCTGCCTGACGGCGAACTGCTCAAGACAGGATCTCTTGCCACCGGCGATGACCCCTTCTGGGGTGAGTGCCCAGGGCCGGATCTCAGGGGCATCCTGAGGGGCTATACGGGCGTCCGCGGATGTCTCGGTATTGTCACCAGGATGGCCATCAAGACACTGCCCTTCCAGCCCGAGCCCCTTGTTCCGAAGGGCATTACGCCCAACCCCGCCCTTGCGCTTCCTGATAAGCGCGTAAAGTGGATCAACTATGTTGTCCCCAACAAAGAGGCACAGGAAAAGGCCATGTTCGAGATTGCAAAGGCCGAGGTAGGCGGCGCGGTTACAAAGGTGCCCCTCTTCTGGCGGGCCATTGCCAAGGCCGAGGACAAGGAACATTTCTGGGAGATGTGGAATAAGGAGAACGAGCAGACTGTTCACAACTTCTTTATCGTCCGCGTGCTTTTGATCGGCTTTACCTCCGAGGAACAGATGGAGTATGACGAGCGCGTCCTTGGGGACATCATGAAGGAACTGGGCGGCGAGGCGCGTGCGACCAAGCCTTCCGATGAGTCATGGATAAAGAACGCCGACTCGGCAGGCATGTGGATCATGTGCGGCGACTATATGTCCGTTGACTATGTCAGTGAGAGTTTGTCCCAGGCTGTAAAGCACGGGTCTACATATGCTCAGCTCAAGAAGAAATACACGCCGCCCCTTATGCCGGACTACGGCGATCCGGGATGGTTCCAGAGCTTCGAGTGCGGCCATCAGGGCTACTCCGAGTTCCTGGTCTACTGGGATCATGATGATGATACAAACAAGGTAGATCAGTTCTACCTTGATTCATCCAAGATGAATATAGAGCACGGTTACTATACGGCCCTGATCGGTCCTCATCAGCCGATGTATCTGACAGGTCCGAAGTATGGTCCCAACTACCATATCTACATGCTCAAGATTAAGGATGAATTCGATCCCAAGTGGATGTCCCATCCGCCAGTACCGCTGGCACATGACGTGTTCGTGGAACGCGCGCCCTGGATGCATAATATGAAGGACTGGGAATCACCGGACGATCTGCCCAAGTAGATTATATAAAGAGCCACGGACTTTGGTCCGG
>JBFYXR010000364.1:0-3179 GCA_041310455.1 Desulfobacteraceae bacterium
TTGGAACATTATAAATTTCGCATAACTTAATATAAATTCCACTGAATTGTCATGACCCCTGCAAAATCATTGCGCACGTAAAACAAAGCCGGGCACTGCCCGGCTTTGTTGATGCACCCAGATAATCCACCGTTTAAAATATACTTCTTAGTTTATTACCATTATAGCCCACCATCAAAAACGAATCTTTTTGATTTATTATCATTGCGAAGGGCCAAATTCCCTTCATTTTCAACCATCATCACCTCAAGGTTCCTCTCAACAGAATTTTGAACGTTCAATATATAGTGAAAAAATATGCGATTTTACGACATTAAAAGATCTTTTATATCTCCTTTGTTGAAAATCATAACATTGACAAAAATATTGTAAAGGCATAAAATCTGGCCAGACTGGACATATTTATCAGGAGGTGTTCTATGGAAAATGTTTGGCAGCTTCAGAAAGCTAAAAACAAATTCAGCAATCTTGTAGAAAAGGCGCAGCATGAAGGTCCGCAATTTGTCACAAAGCACGGGAAAGAGTCCGTGGTCGTGCTGTCCGTCGAGGATTATCAAAAAATCTGCAAACCGCAATCTGATTTACTGGAATTTTTTAAAGGCTCTCCATTAAAAGGCGTTCAATTGAAGCTTGAAAGAGATAAATCTATGCAAAGGGAAATAGATTTATGAAATACCTCCTTGATACATGCATCATTTCAGAAATGGTTAAACCTAAACCGGAAAGGAATGTTGTCGAGTGGTTGCTGGATCAGAATGAGACAGACTTATACGTCTCCGTATTGACCTTTGGTGAGCTTCACAGAGGCATCGAGAGACTGCCTGTATCAAGAAAAAAAGAAGGCCTTCATGCCTGGGTAGAAAATGATCTAAAGGAGAGATTCTTAAATAGGACACTAGATATCAACATCATGGTTGCAAAAACCTGGGGCAGGATACAGGGCCTTGCCGAAAAAAAAGGCAAACCAATGCCTGTAATTGATTCCCTGATTGCGGCTACAGGTATAGCCTATGGCTTGATAGTCGTTACCAGAGATACGGCAGATATGGAGGAAAGCGGCGCAGGGCTGTTCAATCCGTGGATACAATGAAAAAATATTATTCAAGGGCAACAAATGGAAGTAACCGCCGAAAAAAGTAATAATCATGGGCACGATCACCATGAACACCTGCACCAAAGAAAAAGCGGCTTTTCCTATCAGCGTATGTGGTGGGCTCTTATCATCAACCTGGCGTTTCTTGTTGTTGAGGTGATCGGCGGCATAGTTACAAATTCCCTTGCCCTGCTGGCCGATGCGGGGCACATGGCGACCGATGTGGGGGCCTTGATTCTCGCGCTGTTAATGGCCCACATCTCCAGGCGCCCTGCCACGCCTGAGCGCACCTTCGGCCTGTTGAGGGCAGAGGTCCTCGGTGCCTTTGCAAACGGCGCTGCCCTTGTCCTGATTGTAGGGCTAATATTCTGGGAGGCATGGAAGCGGCTCGGAAATGTCAGCCATATAGACGGCCCTTTAATGCTGATAATAGCCTTTGTAGGGTTTCTGGCCAACCTTATGAGCGCCCTTATTCTGGCAAAGGGCCGCAAAGAAAATGTCAATATGCGCGGGGCTTTTCTTCACATGGTGGCGGATGCCATGGGCTCGATAGGCGCTGTTATCGCAGGGTCGGTAATCTGGCTGACCGGGTGGTATCCCATTGACTCCATCGCCAGCGTTGTAATAGGGCTCTTGATACTCTGGAGCAGCTGGGGCTTTCTCGGGGAGACCATGAACATACTCCTTGAGGCCACACCGGGAAACATTGATTTTCTTGAAGTAAAGTCATCACTGGAGGCCATTGAACATATAGAGGAGGTGCATGACCTCCATATCTGGACGATCACCTCCGGAATGCCGGTGCTGTCGGCGCATATCTCTCTTGCATCCTGCTGTTCGGAGACAACCCACTGGCAGAAATGCCTTGAACAGGCCCAGAAACTTTTAAAGGACCGCTTCGGGATTGAGCATACTACATTGCAGGTGGAGGGAGACAATTCATCATGTGAGAAGTCCTGCGGGCTTGGGAATGGGGATGGGACAGGGAGGAGCTCTTAAAATAGAAGCAAAAGAAAATCTTTCACGAGACCCCACCTTAATCCTCCCCTGAAAGGGGAGGAAATCTTTAGGAAGCAATTTGGTGAGGTTACTCCTCCGCCTCTTCCTTCGAGGATGATTTGCCGACAAATATATATTTGAAATACTCACCGGCCAGTTCGCCTTCCTGGATCTCATTATACTTCTTCAGGGCAATTACATACCAGAGGACCCTGTCTACTGAAAGCCCTGTTGCGGCAGCCATCTCAGGGACTGTCTTCGGACCGCCCTTCAATTACTTTTTGATAAGATTGATCTCCTGGTTCTGCTTTTTCAGGCGCTCTTTATTCCGGTCAAGAATCTCCTTGCGCTCTTCCCTGAGTTTCTTAAGCCTTTCCTTGTCATCCTTTGCGGATGAATCATCCTGCTTCATTTTGGACGTCTCCCTTGTGATAATGGCTGAAATTAAGGGCGCCTGTCACCTGCGCATTTATCTCTTTGTTGGCATAATGAGCTAGCGTTATGGCATTGCCGGGGCAGACCGATACGCACGCGCCGCAACCGTAGCATGCAGCCGGATTGATATAGGCGCCGGACTCAAGGATAACAGGCACATCGAATGGGCAGGTCCTTACACAGGTGAGACAGGAGGCGCATTTGCTCTGATCAACACTTGCAACAAAGGGCTCAAGCTCCACCTTGCCTCTTGAGAGTATGATGGCAACCTTGGATGCCGCCGCAGAAGCGCCTGATGTGGCTTCTGTTATATCCATCGGCGCCTGGCATGTGCCGGCCAGATAAATTCCTGTGGTAAAAACCTCAACGGGCCTCAATTTGGGGTGGACCTCAAGGAGAAAACCGTCCGCTCCGCAATGGATCTTGAACAGGTCAAGCAGGTGGTCGATTTCGCCGGGTTTCATGCCTGTCGCCAGTACAACCAGATCAACGGGGACTTCCAGCTCTTCGTCGGCAAGAAGGCTGTCTTTCACCATTACGGAAATGGCGTAGCCGTCCTCTGTGTTTTTCTGAACCCTGGGGGCATTCTCCACCTTGAAACGGATAAAGCGCACGCCCATCTCCGATGCCTTAAGGTAGATCTCTTCGTGGC
>JBFYXR010000367.1:0-2532 GCA_041310455.1 Desulfobacteraceae bacterium
ATACTACCACGGATACAAGTGATGTGAGGCTTTATCTGAATGGAGTTAACATCACCTCCTCTAATACCTCTCCGGTTGAAATCGAGAGCGCTGCAAGGGTTATTATGGTCCTAGCAGACGAAACTTCCAATAATCTGACCGACGGGACATCCAATTCATCCGTTGATGGGGATGGTGAGGCTATTGACGCGACCCTCTTCAGCAAGGATGACCTCATTATCTATGGTGGGGGTTCACTGACTGTTAATGCAAATTATCTGGACGGCATTAAAAGCAAGGATGGCCTCATAATCGCAAGCGGGACTATTACTGTTACCTCAAATGATGACGGGATTACAGGAAAGAATTATGTCAGCGTCCAAGATGGAGATATCTTTATTACTGCCGGGGGCGACGGTTTAAAAGCTACTAATGAGAACACTGACGAGCAGGGATATATTGTTATCGGGAATGGTGTCTTTGATATCACAGCCGGTGCGGATGCCATCCAGGCTCAAACACACGTTGTAGTCAAGGGAGGGACATTTGACCTGACAACAGCCGGTGGCCACGCTAATCCGATTAATTTTGATACAGAAACTGCAAAGGGATTCAAGGCGAATATCGGTGTGACAATAGACGGCGGCAGCTTTATAGTCGATTCAGCTGACGACTCATTCCACTCGGATGATACCATAGTAATTAACGGCGGAACCTACACAGTGTCTGCAGCGGATGACGCATTCCATTCAGAGTTTGCGCTTAAAATCAACAATGCAGGAACAACAATAAATGTCTTAACATGCTTTGAGGGGATTGAAAGCCTGGTTATCACTATTAACGAAGGGAACATCCACATTTTATCGGACGATGACCCGATAAACGCTTCCGATGGCAGTGGCGGCGGGATGACGCCTCCTATGATGACTATGCAACCTAGTGGTGGCAATACTGGTGGTGGCATGCCAGTAGCAAGCAACTGCTACCTGTATATCAACGGCGGATATATTTATCTCAATTGCGACAATTCCGATGGTCTTGATTCAAACGGTTCGGTTATCATGAATGGCGGCACTGTCATAGTCAACGGCCCTGTGAACGGCGGAAATGGCATATTGGATTATGGCTTCTTCACAATGACCAGCGGATATATTATCGGGGCAGGCACCTCTGATATGGCTCAGGCGCCGGGCAGCGCAACCTCAGCTCAATATTCGCTTCTCTTTCAGTTTAATACATCCTATACCGACAAAATATTCCGGATTGAAACCAGTGGAGGCGAAGAGGTAGTCACATTTCTACCTGCAAAAAAATATGCTTCAATTGTGTTTTCTTCGCAGGACCTTGTGCCTGGAAACTATAGATATAACATAGGAGGCACTTTAACACCAGTTCCAGATGCTGATGGTATGTGTGCAGACGGAGAAGATTATGTTTATACTCCTTCCGGCTCATATACCAGTTTCACTATTTCAAGTACAAGCAAAGTAACAAACGTGGGGACAAATTGAGGCATGCCGATGCCGTGATTCCCCTGCCATCAGGCAGTTGATTTGAAGCGCCCCTTTTGCTAAATGCAAGAGGGGCGCTTTGTTTAGGAAGAATTAGCCCACCTCCCTTTGACCTGCGGGGAGGAGTAATGAAGGATGACGGCTGAATAACGTAACCCCTCCCCACCTCCCCTTAGCTTAAGGGGAGGTGATAAGGATCAAACAAACGACACACTCTGAGTTGCACCTGCCACTACGAAACACCGGTCATTATTGGAATCAGCGTCGGCAGGAACGACGAAAAAACCAGGGCGACTCGGATCATAACCCTGTGTTGTCCCGACCATTGTCTCGCCGTCCTTAAAAAGGACCGTTATCTTGCGGCCCCCGGCTGATTTGCCGGTCAGGAACTCCTGAATATCTTTTCGTTCTGGATTGCCGGCGAAATCCTTCACGAAAAAAATAGCCTTAACCAATGAGACCTGCACTTCATAAGGGGAAGACCCGGGAAGGGAATCAGTCAATGAAATATGAAATGTAGGCTTTGCGGGCAGAAAATCGTTCGTATGCCCTTTAAAAATCCTGCCGTCCTGGTAGCGGACCACTATTTTATTCTGAATCATGCCGTATCCCCTATTATTCTTTCAATAACCTCCAGATCCGGAGGCGGAAATTCATAAAGCGGAAGTTCATCTGATTTTACCCATTTTATCTCCTGTCCGTCAAGGCCCTTTGGATCGCCCCTCAGAAATATGCATTCGAAGACATGGAGGGATACAATCTTTTTTTCATACTCATGGAGAACGGTCATGAAAAGCCTCTCGGCCTTTACCTCAACATCCAGCTCTTCCAGGATCTCCCTTTCCAGGCATTCCTCAAGGGTTTCGTCGGGCTCCTGCTTCCCCCCTGGAAATTCCCAGAGGCCTGCCAGGTGGTATCCCTGCGGGCGCCTGGCGATAAGGATGCTTCCGTCCCTGGATATGATTCCTGCGGTCACGTGAATATGGGGTTTGGATTTATTTACCATTATTAATAGAGGTAATTTCAAAACTCAAAAAAGCAT
>JBFYXR010000369.1:0-2519 GCA_041310455.1 Desulfobacteraceae bacterium
GCGGAAAGACCACCACCCTTTACGCGGCATTGTCGACAATACACAAGCCCGACATCAACATCATCACCATTGAGGACCCGATTGAATACCAGATTGACGGCATAGGGCAGATACAGGTCAACCCCAAGATTGATCTCACCTTTGCCAACGGACTCCGCTCCATAGTCAGACAGGACCCCGATGTAATACTTGTTGGCGAGATAAGGGACCTTGAGACCGCCGAGATAGCCATTCAGTCGGCCTTGACAGGCCACCTTGTCTTTTCCACTCTTCATACCAATGACTCGGCAGGCGCAATAACCCGGCTCACCGACATGGGTATAGAGCCCTTTCTTGTCACATCATCCGTGATCGCCATTCTTGCACAGCGTCTTGTAAGGCAGATATGCGGGTACTGCAGGGAGGAGTACGCGCCTGATGAAGAATCCCTGATGAATATCGGTATCACGCCCGAGATGCTCGGGGGAAGGAAATTGTACAGGGGGAGAGGCTGCCCTGAATGTCTTAACACCGGATACCGCGGAAGAACAGGCATCTTCGAGCTGATGCTGTTGAATGAGCCGCTCCAGAACCTGATACTGAAGACATCCGATGCCAATGCAATTAAACAGAAGGCCATTGACCAGGGCATGATCACCCTCCGAACAAACGGGGCGCAAAAGGTGCTTGAAGGCATAACAACCATCGAAGAGGTCTTCAGGGTCACGCATCAATAGAATTGACTATATAGACTGACCCGTTGCCTTCGCTAACTGTGGGGTATTTTATCAATATTCCGCCAACTCAAAACCTGGCCGTGTTTTCTGGAATAGTCTTTTTCTCCACCATAGAGCAGATGAAATTGGCCTTCAGGTTCCGAAGATATCTTTTGAAAGTACTTTAAGCCCTTAAAAAAATCGTCGGTTATTGTCTCGCCTGATTTTATTTCCACAGCCCTCAAATGTTCACCTTCCTCCAAAAGAAGATCGATTTCATGTCCTGTGCTGTTTCTCCAGAAGAAGGCATTCGATCTGAGCCCGGCGTGATAACGTAATTTTAAATATTCGGATACTATAAAAGATTCAAAAATATTCCCTCTCAAATAATGAGAGCTTAATTGACCAGGCGATTGAATCTCCAGAAGAGCGCACAATAGACCGCTGTCAAGAAAATAGAGCTTTGGCTGCTTGGTCAATCGTTTGTTGAAGTTCCGGTGATGCGGCTGGAGAAGAAACACTATAAAACTTGCCTCCAGAATGGAGATCCAGGATTGTATGGTTTTATAATTGACCCCAAGTTCATTGCCCATACTGGAAAGGTTTAACAGCTGGCCAACGCGTCCGGCACAGAGTTTGACAAACCTCTGAAAGGCGCTTAGATCTCCCACGTTTACAATGCTTCTCACATCCCTTTCTATATAAGTCTGGATATAAGAGGGAAAATAGTCAGAGGGAAGAATTTGTCGATCATATATTGCCGGATAAAATCCTGAAAAGATCACACGGTCGAGGGAATCAGGAAGGATATTTGAAGCTTTGAGTTCAGGCAAACCAAAGGGCATAAGATGGCAAACCGCTACCCGTCCGGCAAGGGACTGTGTGATCTTTTCAATAAGAAGAAAATCCTGTGACCCGGTCAGGATATATCTTCCCATCTTGCCTGACTCATCCACTATACCCTGGAGATAGGAAAAGAGCGCCGGGACTTTTTGAACCTCATCAATCACCATGCCCTTATCTGAATGAATGCGGAGAAATCGGACAGGGTCTTCTGCTGCTGCAGCCCTTTCATCAAGATTTTCAAGATTCACATAATCATAATCAGGAAACAATGCCTTAACAAGAGTTGTTTTACCTGACTGTCTAGGTCCTGTTAATGATATGACAGGAAAAATCCTGGTCATAGACAAGATTCTCTCACTTAGGGACCTTGGTATCATCGTGCAGCTATTTCCACTAAAAGTTAATTTAAATGGTGAATATTAACCAGACTTGCAATATTATAATTGCACAATTTAGGATTGTCAATACTATTCTGTATCAATAGGGGTCAGACCTTCATTCTTGACAGGTTGCCTTCTATCCTTTTCATTATTTTTGAAAGTCCCTTATCATCTTTAATCTGCCTGGCAATACGTCTGCCCGCCTGGCAGACTCCTGAACCCCCTATTCGGAATACCTTTCCGATATCATCCAATCGCATATCAGTATATCGCTGAATTAAATATAGCTTTATGTTCCTTGATAGCTTGATATCATCTTTAACGATTATATCCACCTCATTGCAGACATCCTCCATCGTGACCTTTTTCTTAAGACCTTTTAATGCCGGAAGGTCCTTTTCTTCCTCCTGTCCTGAAAGATATCTCTCTTTTATAAAATCTATAAATTCCTTTGAACCTAATATCGTAGAGCTGACAACATCTTTCAGCGGGCTTTCATACTGTTTATCAATCATTATTTCTACAAAATTTTTATAGTTCTTTTGTGATTCTGAAAACTTCTTCCCGAAATATCCTAGAATAATATCCATCTTCAACC
>JBFYXR010000371.1:0-5320 GCA_041310455.1 Desulfobacteraceae bacterium
GGAAATCCACAGAGGCTGTGGCGTATCTATGCCGACACGTTGAATTCCGGCCTGATTGCCGGCTGTCTTTCCTCCTCTCCTGTGGTCGACCTACTGCTTAAGACGGATATGTTTGATGAGGCATTCGGGACCGGTCTGATCTCGGCTCTGCATGCAAAATCCCGCAGGATAATCGGCATTGACATAGCCCATGGGATAGTAAATGCCGCGTGCAGCCGAAACAGCGGAATCGGTGGAATAAACGCAGATGTGCGTCTTATGCCGTTTCGCCCCGGGACCTTTGATATTGTCCTCTCAATTTCATCACTGGATCATTTCAGGACGAGACAGGAAATAATATCCGCACTGGAGGAAACCCGTAGGATTTTAAAGCCGGGCGGAACGCTTGTCATAACCATGGACAATCCGATGAATCCCCTGGTCGCGTTGAGAAATATGCTGCCCTTTTCCCTGTTAAACAGTCTCGGCATTGTCCCCTATTATGTGGGAGCTACTGCGGGCAGTCATCATCTCAGCCGCATTCTTGAAAATGCCGGCTTCAGGGTGACAGGAGCAGAGGCCGTCATGCATTTTCCACGGATACTGGGAGTGGCCCTGGCAGGCATTCTGGACAGATATGCGGACCGGCGTGCAGACAGGTTATTCCTGCGTTTCCTCATGGCCTTTGAGCATATTTCCCGCCTCCCTACGCGCTTTGTAACCGGTCATTACGTCGCGATCAAGGCAGTAAAATCCTGAAAAGAAAATTATGTTATTGATTCAAATCTTTATTTTTAAAACGGTATCTGATAGAAATCTCTTATAGTTAGTGTCCATCCATAAATAAGGCTTTTATGGATGGAGCGGTCAGCGGTCAGCGATCAGCAGTCAGCCAACCGATTGAGTTATAAGACTTTAGCTTAAAGCTGAATGCTGACAGCTGATAGCGTGAATCCAAAATTAGATGTTTTTGGATGAACACTAGTTAAAACCTGAACTGAGAAATATTCCCAAGGTACTATAAAAAGTATGGACATATCTCATATACAAAACAACGCTCAGCTTAGAATAACCGTAGCAAAGGACTCCCGGACAATAGGGTACCTCGTCATTGACTCTATTATAGGCGGCCATTCCCATGGCGGTCTGCGCTTAATGCCCCGGATAGATGAACAGGAAACAGGCATCCTCGCCCGGGGCATGACCCTCAAATTCGGATTTCTCGGACTGCCCCATGGGGGCGCCAAGGCAGGTGTGATCGGCGATCCGGAAGCACCCCTTGAGGAACGCCTGGAGCGACTGAGTGCCTTCGGACAGGCTATCTCCCCGCTTCTGGCCGGCCGCATCTATATCCCTGCAACCGATATGGGGACCGACATTAACGATATCCGGCACATGGTTGAATCTGCGGGGATCCCCGTAAAAAAACGCGATTTCATCGTTGAGCGATCCGGATACTACACCGCATTAACGGCATTCACAGGCGTGAAACAGGCAGCGAAGCGCCTGGGTCTGGGCATCTCCGGGTGCAGGGCCGCCATTGAAGGTTTCGGCAAGGTGGGAACCGCCCTTGCCGTGATGTTAGGGGATGCAGGCGCGCGCATAGTCGCCATCTCAACCTCAAGAGGCGCCATCTATAACCCCGAGGGGCTTGATATCACAAGACTGATCCGGCTTGCAGCAGAGGCAGGCAGCCGTGTCGTCGATATCTATGACAACGCGGAGCGCATCAGCCTCTCCTCGCTTCTTGAACTGCCCGTCGACATCCTGTGCCCCTGCGCCCTTATGAACAGCATCCACTCTGGAAATGCCGGACGCATCTCCGCCCGCATCATATGCCCCGGGGCCAATAATCCCGTGTCGTTAGAAGCCGAGCAGGTATTATTCGGGCGGGGGATACTTTCCGTGCCCTATTTTGCAGCCAACTGCGGAGGGACGCTGGGAGGATCCATGGAGTTTGCCTCTGTCAGCGGAAAAAAGATAGAGGAATTTATTGATGTCCATATAGGCAACCGCATCGCAGGGCTTCTTGATTCCGCGGCAATGAAGGGAGTGCCGCCTGTTGAAATAGCAGTGCCGTTCACGTTAAAAAGATTTGAAGAAGTGCGCCGGAGGGCATCCCATCCCAACTTCAAATCAAGGCTTTTCGGATGGGGCCTCGACCTGTACCGCCACGGATACATACCGGGAGCCCTTACAGGCGTCCTTGCCCCGGCCTATTTCAAAAAAACTTTCCACAGCGGAAATGATATGGAGAGATAAGGGGGTATATTTATTCTCCAATCATTAGGCCGGCGGCCTAATCATTTCCTTCTTTTTCCTTTGTGTTGTACAGGTTATAAAAGGAATTTATATATATCAGCTTTTCATATTGCTCCTGGACCTTTCCCCTGTCGACCTTTAAGAGCACATCGATCAGCTTCCTTCTCGTCAGCCTCATGCCCGAATTTATATCGAGAGCCCTCTCATATGCAGTGACCGCCTTATCATATTGTCTCTCCTTAGCCATTATATCCCCTGTCAGCTCATACTTATAGGAGGCGGCATAGGATTTGTCGCTTATCCTGTTCAGGTATGAAAACGCCCTATCCTTTTCCCCTTTGTTGTAATACAGACCAGCCAGTGAAAGGTTTGCGAAGTCCGAATAGTGCTTTTCCAGTCTTGAGGATTCCTCCAGGTATTTAAGGGCCTCCCCTGTCAATCCCTTTGATTTAAGAATATTGGCATGGGTATTAAGGTAGGCGGTGGTATCCTTTGTGTCCCTGACAGGAAGGAATTCAATGACAAAAAATAACGCAAGAATCCCTGCGTAGATAAGCTTCTTTTTAGGTTCTTTGTTTTTAATATGAGAATACAACTTTTCAAGGCCGGTGACCGCGAAGGGGATTAGAATTATCATGATCGGCATCCTTACCCTTGTATGTGAAAAAAACACCACAAGGGTCGCGGCATATACGATGAAGACACCAGCCAGGGCAAAGGACTTCCTGTCCCTGAACATGGCCAGGCACATCCCGGTCATGCCGAAGGGAAGTATAAGCCACAGGTCCGGAAACGGAAATTTGAAGAACCTCGCAAAATCGCTTATAAAACCGACCTGATAATGATCACCGTAATCAAACCGGTTAAACACCCCAAGGAGTTTTCGGACCTGCTTTCCTGTAAAAGCGGCAGGCCGGTCCAGGGCCATCCTGATAACCTCATCTGTCCAGTATTTTGAGGCCTCTCCTGAAGACAGCCTCTTTCCCGTCCGTCTGCTGGCCTCTATGGTAAACTGGATGCCCATTTCAGACGGCACTGTTGAAGCAAATGGGACAGGAAACCCGTATTCAAGATCGTTGCATATATAGAGATTCAGGCCGGACTGGGAAGGAACCGCGGATGCCTCGCCTGCCTTCATATAATTCCTGATCATGAAGGGCGCCTCAACTGCCGCAACTCCCGAGGCATATAACAGCATGGCCACAACAAAGGTCTTCAAAGGATACTTATTCCTGAAGGCATCCCACATGATAATGAGCATCATGGCAGGTATGAGCAAAAGGCAGTTGGGCCGGACATTGTATGCAAGGCAGATAGCGACCCCCAGGAAAAAGGCCCTTGTCAAGGAGGCCTTTTTTACGAACGCCACAAGGAGCCAGCATGTCAGGGCGAAGAAAAATACCGACATGGATGTGTTCAGTGGGACTATGCTGTAAAAGATAAAGGGCTTGTAAAGGGCGGCAATGAGACATGCAATAAGGCCGGTTGTCCGGTTTGACAGGTCCCTGCCCAGGAGATAAACGAGCCAGCAGGTAAGGAGATCGAAAATAATATTGGAGACCCTCACGAGCATGATATCCGGAGACAGCAGCCAGTAGATCATGGCCATGAAATATGCCGGGAGTGGCGCCATCTCATAGACGGAGCTCGACTGAAACGTCACCTCGGCAAGGGCCTTTGCCCATTCATGGTAAAGCCTCTCGTCATACATGAGGTAGTCGAAATAGATGGTGCCCTTAAGGCTGGAAAGCGCAAGCAGCCTGAGAATGAATGCAGCGGCGAGGATGCAGAATAAAAGAGGAAGATGATGCCTTTCGCAGAAGGCCTGAAGCCCTTCGATCTTCCCCGGTTTCACACCCCTCTCTTTTTCCCTGTCCCTGTGCCTGTCCTTCTTCCTGGCCATACACCCTGCCCATAAGAAAGGCACAAGGCCTTGAACTCCAGCCCTGTGCCTTTATTTTAAAACTTATTATAGGTCGTTTCTGCTTTTACTCCTCTTCACGGGCAACGCCGGCTGCAGTGCCGGAGAATGCTCCGTTTGTCGCTCCCACAACGTATTCAGTACCCACTGTCCCGGCCGCACCGCCATGAATATCGATATCATGCCCGCTGACCGTGCCTGAACCATTCACAGAGGCGTTCCATGCTCCCCCAACAGAATTATTATAGCCGTCTACAGTAAAGCTGACGCTCACACTCTCATCGGCATTCATAAGGGTTGCACCTTGTCCGACGGGATCACCTCTGGTGACGCCCTGGACATCACCGGTTGCCCAGATCTTCGGCGTAGCGCCAGTGGAATAGGCAAAAAATTCTACATCATTCATTTCAACACTTGCAAGAGGCATTTCACTATCGCTGTATTCGAGATCCGTAACACCAACCTGCACACAGGGGATATTAAGATCTTCAAGCTTGGCCCTTCCCTCTGCTGTGGACGCCATTTCAAGAAATTTCTCTGTCTCAATCCATACCCCTGCTGTAACCGCATCCCAGGTGTAATTATTGGGGTCAAACACACCGAGAAGCTTCCCGCCGCTCACGCCAGTCTTGGCATCTTCGTAATTTATCCATGCCCCGGCAACATCGCCGGCGATCTTTCCTTCTGACCACTGGGTGCCTGTAATTTCTATCCAATCCTCGCGCTCAAGTTCCTCATCCTCATCAAAATCATCTTCATAATAAAGCGATGCAGCAACTGACCACTGGTCAGAGGTGACCTCGGTTGAATAAGAGTTATTTCGACCATAACCCGCAAATATACCCCAATCCTCTCCGGTAAAGTTTCTTAACTCAGTAGCCATATAATCTAGAGTTATAGTGCCAAATCCATACCCCCCAATGGGCTCAATAAAATAGCCTCCTCCCTCTGATAGATCTTCAGACATATTGAAAATATGGCTGCCTATATCTGCCGGCTCAAAACCCAAATCGGCCATATCCACCCGGTTAATAATCCCCTCCATCTTGAAACTACCTATGTCCTCATAGCCGAATCCTGCCATTGAGCCGGTCAGATATCCGGCGTTTCCATCGGGATCAATATATAAGGCGATCATCATTCCCTCCAGGTCATCTA
>JBFYXR010000376.1:0-3268 GCA_041310455.1 Desulfobacteraceae bacterium
GTGCTCTTCCGATCTCGTCCTTCATGGCAGCGACATCGATAATGGACAAGACAGGGACAAGGATGATAAGGAACTGCCTTGCCTTTCCTTTCAGAAAGGGCAGGAGCAGGCTTCCTGCAAAAAAGAAGATGGCAGGATGTATCCAGCTATTTGTCATAATAGTCCTCATCCCTGGAAAGGAACAAATGGGCTATGCCCTTCCCTACCTTCAAAAGCAGAAAACACCCGGCTATGGCAAAGACGGTCCAGTAGGCCCTTATCCTGTCAATGAAGAAATGGCTGTGTTCCTCATTCCTGGGGAGTACAAGGTCGAACAGGATAAGAACCGCAAGAAACCCGATAAGGATGTTCCTTAAAGGTCTTATATTTTTTCTTAATAATTCTATGTATTTTACGAGATCCATTAAAATCCCTTACAATAAATTCTGAACCTTTTTCTGAGTTAGAATTTCACTTTACGCTCTTCTTGCCTCCCCTCTCAGGGGAGGATTAAGGTGGGGTCTCTTGAATACTGTCTCCAGTAAAAGGTGTTGCTAGACCGTCACCTTCAGTTTATAATACGATTTTTTTAGACCGCCTCCTAACCTCCCCCTAAAAGGAGGAGGAAAACCCAAGCGAGATCCTGTTCATTTTCTAAAATAAGACATCCTATATCAATCAATTCCTAACAGAATACTGGCTAATCACCCCGGCATAATCCTCCCTATCAGATGGGTAAATAACTGCGGGAAGATGCCGATAATTACAGATATCAACGCTGCAAGGACCAGGGGGATCACCATGCTCAGGGGGGCCTCCTTGATGCCCTCCCTGGTCAATCCGTTATTGTTTCCCCTGAAGAACGCCCTTATTGTAATAGGCACGAAATATGCGGCGTTAAGGAGCGTACTTATCATGAGTACAGATACTATAACTATATTATTTATCCCCATGGCCCCGTTTAACAGATGCCATTTGGTTACAAATCCTGCCACGGGAGGCACGCCTATCATGCTGAGGGACGCAATCGCAAAGGCCCCCATGGTAAAAGGCATGGCATAGCCTATCCCGTCCAGGTCGCTAATCTTCTTCTTGTGGGCCGCCACATATATTGCCCCTGCGCAGAAGAAGAGCGTTATCTTGCTGAAGCCGTGATTCGCAATATGTATGATGCCGCCGAGCATCCCTGATTTATCGAGAAGTGCAACCCCCAGCACGACATAGGAGAGCTGGCTCACTGTTGAATAGGCAAGCCTCGCCTTAAGGTCGTCCTTTGTAAGGGCTATGACTGATGCCATGAGGATCGTGAAGGATACGAAATAGGCGGTATAGATCCCGAGGTTAAGGTCATTAAGTATCCCTGTTCCGAACACCGAAAGCATGACCCTGACTATGCAGAACACCCCGGCCTTTACCACGGCTACGGCATGGAGCAGTGCGCTCACAGGCGTTGGCGCAACCATGGCGGAGGGCAGCCAGTTATGCAGAGGCATGATGGCGGCCTTGGCAAAACCCAGGATAAATAACACGTATGTTACGGTAACCCAGACGCTGTCCGCCCCGTTTGCAAATATTCCGTTTACAATATTGTCGGAAAAATCCATCGTCCCCGTCATTACATAGGTAAGTATCACCGCGGGGAGCAGCAGTCCCTTGGATGTCCCCATGAGATAGACCATGTACTTCTTACCTCCGGCATAGCCCTCCTCATCCTGATGGTGTGCAACCAGGGGATAGGTAAAAAGCGTTATCACCTCATAAAAGAGATAAAGAGAGAAGAGGCCTCCGGAATAGGAAACGCCCTGGGCCCCGAATATGGCAATAGCAAAGCACGTGTAGTATCTTGTCTGGGCATGCTCATTAAGGGACCTCATGTAGCCGATGTTGTAAAATGTGGCAAAGATCCACAGGAATGAGGATATCACACCGAAGACAAGGGAAAGGCCATCCACCCGGAAATTGATGGAGATCCCCGGGGCTATGGAAGACAGGGTATAGACGATCCTGTTGCCCTCCCATACAGTGGGAACCATGGAGGCCACAGAGATAAATGTGAGGATCGAACCTGCTATGGACCAGAATTCACGCAGGTTTTCCCGTTTCCTTGAAAACAGGATCAAAAGGGACGTGATCAGGACGATGATGATCGGTATAAGGGGTTTTGCGGATTCAATAACCATGGTTTAATCCTTCATCTCCTTCAATTTCTCGCCCTCGATATGTTTAAACATCCTGAAGGTCAGGAGGATAACGCCCAGGGCAATGGCCGCCTCTGCCGCCGCGATACCCATTATAAACAGGGTGAATATCACGCCGGAGGCATTATCCTGGTCAAGAAACCGGTTCAGTGCGACAAAGTTAAGCCCTGCTCCGTTTAGTATCAGCTCCACTGAGATGAGCATGCCGATGAGGGTTCGTCTGAACACGATGCCGAGTATCCCCGCACAGAGAAGAAAAACAGAGATAAAGAGATAGATGTAAAGATTATTATAGAGGAACTGGCCTGTCATTTTTCCCCCTTTGATAAAAGGGCAAGCATGATCGCCCCTATTATAGCAACAACAATGAGAAGAGAGATCAGCTCAAAGGGAAAGGTCAGCTTGTCAAAAAGCGTCCTGCCGATTTCCTTTGTTGTTAAACCGAATTCATCCACACCTTCCTTTATCCAGTCCGTTCGCATCAGTACCTTATAGAGGAAGATAAAAGGCAGGATTGACACTATTAAAGCCCCCGCGAATTTTATGATCCCTGACCATTCCCCCGGATGCTTGTACATAGGTCCGGCCAGCATGATTGCAAAGGCAATGAGGATCGTGATGGCGCCCACATAAATGAGTATCTGCATCATGGCAAGGAACGGCGAATCAAGGTAGACATAGAGTCCTGCAATGCCGAACATGGTAAGAACAAGCCCCATGAGGGCATATATGAGAGACCTGGACAGGACAGTGATAAGAGCGCCGGCTATTGTCGCCGCTGCAATGGCAAGAAATATCGAATCCGGGACATATGCCGCGATTTTATCTGATGCCTGAGCCGCAAAGGATATCATATCGGCGAGGTTCATGCCGCAGCCCTCCTCTTCTCAAATTCCCTGACTAGGTCCCAGCAGAAATCCTCCCTGCGAAATCCCACCGGATTATAGTCAGCTGAGAAATCAATCGCTCCGACCGGACATGACTCTACGCATAGACCGCACTGGCTGCATGTCGTAAAGTCCAGTATATATGATGTTACAGTTTTCTTCTTTTCCCCTTCGCGCTTCTCGCCTTCCACCTTTTTAATGGAG
>JBFYXR010000378.1:0-5837 GCA_041310455.1 Desulfobacteraceae bacterium
CTGCTATCCTTTCAAGCCCCATCCCCGTATCTATATTGGGCTTGGGGAGCGGGATTAAAGTCCCTGATTTCTGGCGGTCGTACTGGGTGAACACCAGGTTCCATATCTCCAGGTACCTGTCGCAATCGCAGCCCGGCGCGCACTCCGGCCTGCCGCAGCCCACAGATGGCCCCTGGTCAAAAAGGATCTCCGAGCAGGGCCCGCAGGGGCCTGTGTCCCCCATGGCCCAGAAGTTGTCCTTTTCGCCGAGCCTTATTATCCTTGATGCGTCTATGCCTATCTCTCTGTTCCATATGTCATAGGCCTCGTCATCGTCCTTGAAGACGGATACATACAGCCGGCCGGGATCAAGCCTGTACACGTTTGTCAGCAGGTCCCATGCCCAGGATATGGCCTCTCTCTTGAAATAGTCCCCGAAGGAGAAATTGCCCAGCATCTCAAAGAAGGTGTGATGCCTTGCCGTGTAGCCCACGTTTTCAAGGTCATTGTGTTTGCCGCCCGCCCGCACGCACTTCTGGGAAGATGCCGCCCTTGAATAGCCGCGCTTTTCATCGCCCAGAAACATGGCCTTGAACTGAACCATCCCCGCGTTTGTAAAAAGGAGCGTCGGGTCATCCCTCGGGATAAGCGAGGAGCTTGACACTATCTCGTGACCTTTATTTTTAAAATACTCCAGGTATTTGCTTCTTATCTCTCTGTGATTCATTTATTTTGATCCCTTCGCGTCTCTTTCTCCGGCCTGCCTCTCTGATTTTTTAAGTCCGGTCTTTTCCCTTATCAGGTCTGCTATCCTTTCCCTTATATCCGTATTCTCCGCGAGAAATTTCTTTACGTTCTCCCTGCCCTGGCCGATCCTTTCACCTTCAAAGGAGTACCATGCCCCGCTCTTTTCAACAATATCAAGCTCCGCGCCCAGGTCCAGGATATCGCCTTCCCTTGAGATGCCCAGGCCATATATTATATCAAACTCTGCCTCCCTGAAGGGCGGGGCTATCTTGTTTTTGACGACCTTGACCTTTGTCCTGCTGCCGATCACGTCGTTTCCTTCCTTGATTGTATTCGTCCTCCGGATGTCCAGGCGCTGGGTGGCGTAGAATTTCAGGGCATTCCCGCCTGTGGTGGTCTCGGGGTTGCCGAACATGACGCCGATCTTCATCCTTATCTGGTTGATGAATATGACGCACGTCCTGGACTTGCTGATTGTGGCGGTCAGCTTCCTCAGCGCCTGGGACATGAGCCTTGCCTGCAGCCCCATGTGCTGATCGCCCATATCCCCTTCAATCTCAGCCCTCGGGACCAGGGCCGCGACAGAGTCTATGACAAGGACATCAATGGCGCCGCTCCTTACCAGTATCTCGGCGATATCCAGGGCCTGTTCGCCTGTGTCCGGCTGGGAGACAAGAAGGCTGTCAACATCAACGCCCAGCTTCCTGGCATAGACTATGTCCAGGGCATGCTCGGCGTCAATAAATGCTACGGCGCCGCCCTTTTTCTGGGCTTCGGCCGTTATGTGAAGGGCCAGGGTTGTCTTTCCTGATGATTCAGGCCCGAATATCTCTATCACCCTCCCCCTGGGGACCCCGCCGATGCCCAGGGCCAGGTCAAGGGCAATAGAGCCCGTGGATATAACCTCTATATCCATAACCTTGTCATCGCTCATCTTCATGATGGATCCCTTGCCGAACGCCTTCTCTATCTGAGAAATGGCCTGATCAACCGCCTTATCCCTGTCTATATTTTCCGCCATATTAATTCTCCCTGTGTGGTTGTTGGTTTTTATATACGATTAAATAAGCTGATATCTTTTGGTAGACAGCCCCGCATTCTGCAAAATCTATTCCATCAGCCAGGCCGGCTGAATGCTGATTATCCTGCCTGGCTGAAAAGAAATCCGGCTGAAAAATCATGCCCCGGCAATGCACGGTTCGATGTGCATCAGGTAATCATATCTGTGCAGCTTTCACCTTGCAGGGTATTTCTCCGCTGCCAGGGGCCAGGACTCCAGTCTTGTATACTCAGGCCCATGGGGCTTCAGTTCGCTCTTGAAAAGCACAAGTTCGCCGACCTGAAAGGACGGGCTTGTAAGACCATCGTGCAAGCCTAATATCTCATCCAGCTGCTCATTGCCCCTGCCGGGGTTGCGAAACCTGCCGATGGTCAGGTGGGGCTTAAACTCCCGTTTTTCCTCTTTTATCTCAAAGGGGATTAAACGTTCATGCAGGACATCCCTTAGAGAGCCCATCCTTTCAATATCCCCGTGGTAGCCGGCCCAGAGAACCCTTGGTCTCCTCCTGTCAGGGAAAAGCCCCAATCCCTTGAGATGGAGCTCAAAAGGATGGAACCCATAGCAGACCTGCTCTATCTCCCCCGCGATAGCGGATATATCCCCTTCCCGCACATCTCCCAGAAACACTATCGTGAGATGAATATTGTCAGGCTTGACCCATCTTACATCCATCTTTGATCTTTTCAGCTGTTCCGAGACCTGTCTTACCTTCTCTTTTATTTCAGGGGGCAGTTCAAAGGCCAGGAATGAACGTACAGCCATATATGTACCTCTCATAAAAGTAGAACAGACAAATCTTTCCCCTCTTAAGAGAAGAGGGGGTGAACGGGAGTTATGATAAAGGAATAACTGATTAACATAACCCCACCATGCCTCCCCTTGCCTTAAGGGGAGGAGAGAAAAAATAACGCCATTATGATCCTTGCGCCTATGTTTGCAAATGCCCCTGCGACGATATCGTCAAGCACTATTCCTAATCCGCCTTTAATCCTCTTGTCAATAAAGCCTATGGGAAAGGGCTTCCATATATCAAAAATCCTGAAAAGCAGAAACCCTGAACAAAGGCTTAAGATGTTTAGCGGCAGCAGAAAAACGGCGAGGCAGAAACCTGCCGCCTCGTCGATGACAACCTCGGGAGGGTCATCCCTGCCCAGAAGATTCCGGGCTGCATGGGAGCTCCAGAGTGCAAGGAAAACAAGAATAACAATGAATATATATTCAGCGGATGCGCCAAGATATTTGATTACCGCAACCGGGGCCGCCGCCGCAAGTGTGCCGAAGGTCCCCGGCGCCATCGGCGCAAGCCCTGAACCGAACCATGATGAAAGGACGAGGGCTGTTTTATCAACGAAATCACCCTTTCTAAACGCCTCCCTGAACGGGTGACTATCGGGCCGCTGATCCGTTTTCAATCCCTGTCGCCTTCTGTAAAAGCATTGTTTCTTCCCTGGACCCAGTAATAGATCTCCCTGATTGGAAGCCCTTTTTCCCTTGCGATCCTCCTGCAGACGTCATATTCAGGATAAAATAAAGAGGAGCCGTCCGGACCCGTAACCTTCTTAACCTCCATCCTGCCCCACGGGCTGTCGATCTCCGCACTGGTCCTATCAAGCACCTTTCTCTGGCTGTGGCTGAACCTTATCCCCAGGGTTGTGCTTTCGGCAAAGATGATATCCAGAAGTTCATCCCTCTGCTGAGGCCTGCCGATAACCTGTATCTGCACGCCGGGCCTGTTTTTTTTCATCTGAATGGGGGAAAAGACGACATCAAGCGCCCCTGCCTCAAAAAGCCTGTCCATCATGAAGCCCAGCCATTCCGGACTGGTGTCGTCCAGGTTGGCATCCATGACCACAACGGTTTCTATCGTCTCCTGTGTCTCCCCTTTTCCTATCAGTATCCGGAGGAGGTTGGGCCTGTCGGCAAGCACCCTGCTGCCTGCCCCATAGCCGACGGCCTCGATGGTCATGGGGGGCATAGGCCCGAAAGAAACTGAAAATTCTTTAACAAGTGCGGCGCCCGTCGGTGTTACCATTTCGCACTCAAGCCCTGAATTGTAGACCGGCACCCCTTTCAGCAGGGCAACAGTCGCGGGCGCAGGGAGAGGTATCCTGCCGTGGCCTGATTCTATGAATCCTGACCCCAGGGGCAGCCTTGACGAGTAAAGGTCATGGATGCCCATGAATTCTATGCCAAAGGCAGCCCCTGCTACATCTATTATGGAATCAATTGCGCCGATCTCATGGAAATGTATCTCCTCAGGAGGGCATCCGTGTATCTTTCCCTCTTCAACGGCAATCGATTCAAAGATGCGAAGGCTTCTTTTCTTTACATTGGCGCTCAGAGCGCCCTTCCGGATGATCTCCCGAATCTCTTTTAATCCCCTGTGGGAGTGGTGGGCGCCATGTTCCTGGTGCACGATAAACCTTGTGCCTGTAAGACCGTTTTTTACCTCCTTTTTTGCCTCAAGGGAATAATGGTCAAGGGGAAGAGAGCCCAGGGCGCGCTTCAATTCATCGAGCGGGAGCCCCGCATCGATCAGGGCGCCAAGGAACATGTCGCCGCTTATCCCGGAAAAACAATCGATATAGGCTGTTTTCATTTGCTTTTTCCCTGCCCCTTTCAATTTGAACGGCATCTTGAGACCACAGAAAGATTAGCAATATTAATAAACAACCCATAGGTATGTCAACAAAAGGAATCATATGAATTCAATATGGCAGGATGTGAAAACCCCTTGACATCGGCCGCTGTATTTTGCAATAAATAACGGCCATGAAGATAACGACCAAGACATTCATTACTGATGATCCCGGCATACCCTTCATGGGCCCGGGGCCTGTGCGGCTCCTTGAAAGGATCGATGAATATAAATCCATAAACAAGGCCGCAATAAGCATGTCCCTTTCCTATGTAAAGGCATTAAACATCCTTAACAGGCTTGAGAAATGCCTGGGTGAGAAGATACTTGTCAGGCGAAGAGGCGGGAATGAACGCGGGGGCGCGTCCCTGACTCCCTTTGCTGAAAAATATATAAGCTCCTTCAAGGGCCTTGAAAAAAAGATCAACTCCTTTGCACAGGCCGAATTTGAGGGGTTTCAGAGGGAGGTCTACAAGGGTGGAGATAAAAATGAAAAAGACTAAAAACCTTTGCATTGCTATATTTCTTTTCGCAGCTATGGTTTCAATCCCGCTCCCGGCCGATGCCGGGGAGATAAGGCTTGCAATAGCTGCAAGTCTTAAGGATGCAGTAACAGAAATGTCCGATGCCTTTTCGAAGACACATCCAGGAGTGGGCTTCCAGAGGAATTCGGGTGCAGCAGGAGCCCTGGCAAAGCAGATAGAAAACGGTGCGCCCGCGGACATCTTTATTTCTGCAAATATTGAGTGGATGAAATACCTTAAGGACAGGGGATTTATTTCGGAGAAAAATGTAGACACCCTTGCCTATAATAACCTCGTCTTCGTGGGAAATGCCGGCCTGAATCTAAAAACCATGAAGGAGATTGTCCTTCTGGAAAAGATAGCTATCGGAAGTCCCAAGAGCGTCCCCGCAGGAGAATATGCCATGGAGGCCATTAAAAAGGCAGGCATTGACAGTGAGTTGAATAACAAACTGGTTATGACCAGAGATGTCCTCGAATGCCTGATGTACGTGGAAAGGGACGAAGTTGACGGGGCCTTTATCTATGCAAGCAATACATTGGAGATGTCCGACAGGGTAAAGATACTCTTTCAAGTGCCCCAGGACCTTTATTCCAGGGTAATCTACCCTATGGCTCTTACAAATACCGGGGCAAAAAACAAAGATGCAAAGGCATTCTTTGAATTCCTCCAATCTGAAAAAGCCAGGGCCGTACTTTCAAAATACGGTTTTATCATCGAGTGATCATAAGTGCTTGACTTTACTTCCAATGACTATTCCGCGATCCTGCTCTCCCTTAAGGTGGCTGTCACGGCCACGCTTATCTCTCTCCCCTTTGGCTTCGCAACAGCCTATCTCATGACATTTAAGAGGTTCAGGGCAAGGATCCTCCTGGATATAATCGTCAAT
>JBFYXR010000382.1:0-4723 GCA_041310455.1 Desulfobacteraceae bacterium
TTGCGGTAACCTCGCTTCAGCTGACAGCGGCGATGTCCTCGATCGCAAACGGCGGCAGGCTTATGCGGCCTTACATTGTAAAGGAAATAAGGGATCAAGCCGGAAATGCAGTTAAAAAGAATCAGCCTGAAATGCTGAGGAGGGTCTTATCGGAGGAGACATCCCGGGAGGTAAAGAGGGTTCTTGAGGATGTTGTCAGCGAAAAGGGCACGGCTGAAAAGGCCGCAATAACAGGGTTCAGGGTTGCAGGAAAGACAGGGACCTCCCAGAAGATCGATGAAAAGACTGGGAGATACTCCCATGAGAAATATGTCTCGATTTTTGTCGGCTTTGTTCCGGTGGAAGATCCGGAAATGGTCATTCTTGTCGCAATCGATGAGCCGAAAGGGGCTACCTATGGAGGACTTGTTGCAGGCCCGGTGTTCAGCGAGATAGGCAAATGGGCGCTCAGCAACATGCATGTCCAGCCGGATTTGCAGGTCGCTTCATCGGATAATGTGCAGGAGGCAACGGCCAACGATCCTCCGGGCCAGTCCAATGTGGTGCGAAGGCCTATTATTGAAGAAGCAGCAGACATGGAATCAGCAGCGGGAATCCCGGATTTCAGCGGCCAGACCATTCGCCAGGTCCTTAAAAAAGGGAAATCGCTGGGGCTGGACGTTAGTGTTGACGGGACCGGCACGGCAGTCATGCAGTCCCCTGAGGCGGGGACCCCTCTTGAGGGTATTACATCCATTAATGTAACCTTTAAGCCGGCCGTATGAAAGGATAAAGGCAGGGAATGGAACTCGGGTATCTGTTGGAGTCTATACCGGGTCATGATCTTGACGGAGACAATTCCGTCGAGATCAGCGGCATTGCGTATGATTCCCGGAATGTGCGGGAGGGATTTCTGTTTGTTGCCATAAAGGGCCACGCCCAGGACGGCCATGCCTATCTTGATGAGGCGGCAAACAGGGGCGCTTCGGCCCTGGTGGCGGAGAATTTTGACGGTGTGGCCACCGAGATCCCCAGGGTTACGGTCCATGACTCAAGGAACGCCCTCTCAAGGCTCAGCGTCCGGTTTTACGGCGATCCCTGCAAAGACATTGAAATAATCGGGATCACGGGCACGAACGGCAAGACCACCACCACCTATCTCATTGAATCGATCATCTCTGCGGCAGGCGGCAAACCCGGCGTTATAGGCACGATCAATTCAAGGTTTCAGGGCAATGTCAGGCCGTCCTCCGTAACAACGCCGGAATCCCTTGACCTCATGAGAACTATCAGGGAGATGGCCGACGGAGGCGCCACCCATGTGGTTATGGAGGTTTCCTCCCATGCCCTTGACCAGGGCAGGGCGGATGACTGCCCCTTCAGCGTAGGCGTGTTTACAAATTTTACAAGGGACCACCTGGATTATCATCGCACCATGGAAGAATATTTTCAGGCAAAGAGCCTGCTTTTCCGGGGTCTGATAAAAGACAGGCATGGACGAAAAGGCACTGCCGTAATAAATCTGGATGATCCCAGGGGGGAGGTCCTCTGCTCCATCTCCAAAACAGGGGTGCTGACCTACGGCCTGACCCGGGGCTGCGATGTAACTGCATCTGATGTCACGACTGATAAATCCGGTTTAAGGGCAATGATAAGAACACCGAAGGGAGAGACTGCAGTAACTTCATCTCTTATCGGAAACGTGAACCTGTATAACATCCTTGCCGCAGCAGCCGCGGCAATTGCCGTCGATATAGAGCCCCAGAAAATCGCGGAAGGCGTCAAGGCATTAAAGAATGTCCCGGGGCGTCTTGAGTCGGTCAGGAACAACCGGGGGCTGACGATAATTGTCGATTATTCCCATACCCCCGATGCGCTTATCAAGGCCCAGAACATACTCAAGCCGCTGACCTCGGGACGGCTGATAACGGTCTTCGGATGCGGCGGCGACAGGGACAGGGGAAAGAGGCCTGAGATGGGGATTGCGGCAGGAGAGGTCAGCGATGTCGTTTTTATCACCTCGGATAATCCCAGGACTGAAGACCCTGACTCGATAATAACGCAGATAGAGGAAGGTATTGGGAAGACCCGATTGAAAAGGCTGGAATGGAAGGACGGCCAGGGCGTGAACATGCCCGGATATTTTATCGAGCCGGACAGGCATAGGGCCATAATAAAGGCGGTCTCAATAGCGCATGAGAAGGATATTATCCTGATCGCAGGCAAGGGCCATGAGGATTATCAGATCGTGGGCAGGGAAAAGAGGCACTTTGATGACAGGCAGGAAGCGGCGATCGCTGCATCATGAAAGGCCTTTTTACGAGTGCGCCGGGTAAAAAAAGCGGAAGCGGGAAGAGGATATTCAGCCAGGGATCGGTAAAAAGGATACCATGTCAATCAAATGGGGGGACATTACGGTAAACGAGGTCATTTCGCCATTAAAAGGTGAATTGATCCACGGAAATCCGCGCCTTCCCATTTCCGGTATAAGCACCGATTCAAGAGAATTGCCGGCGGGGGTCATGTTTTTTGCGCTGAAGGGCGAAAAATTCGACGGCCATGATTTCGCTTTAAAGGCGGTTGAGCGGGGGGCCTCATGCATTGTTGTAGATAAGGAATACTCAATTAATATCCCTTCGGGAGCATATGCAGCTGTAATAAAGGTAAGTGATACCCTGCAGGCCCTGGGCGACCTGGCCTCCTGGTGGAGGCATCAGTTCAATGTTCAGGTTGCCGCAATCACGGGGAGCGCGGGTAAGACCACGACAAAGGAGATGACCGCAGGGATACTTGAACTGGGTTCGCCTACCCTTAAAAACAAGGGGAACCTGAATAATCTCATAGGGCTCCCCCTGACCGTCTTCCGGCTTGAGGATAAGACAAGGAGGATGGTCCTGGAGATGGGCATGAACAGGCCAGGCGAGATCGGACGATTGACGGAGATAGCCGATCCTGATGTCGGCCTCATCACCAACATCGGCAAGGCCCACCTGGAAGGGCTGGGGGACATTGCAGGCGTGGCCCGCGCCAAGGCGGAACTCCTTGAGAGGATTTCCCCTCAGGCCAGGGTTATACTGAACGGGGATGACGATCTCCTCATGAAAGAGGCATCAAGATTCAAAAGAGAGGTAATGACATTCGGCCTGAGGCCTGAAAACGACGTCAGGGCGGAGGCCGTAAAAAATCTCGGGAAGGGCGGCGTATCCTTTGAGCTGCGTTACAGGGAGAAGTCATTGCAGTCGCTCATCTGCCTTCCAGGCCTTCATAACATCTTTAACGCACTGGCGGCGGCATCAATTGCCTTTTCCATGGGGGAGTCGTTCGAGAGCATAGATGCAGGCCTCAGGAGTTATGATGGGTTAAATGGCCGTTTTAAATCCGTATCTCTTGCGGATAATGTCACCCTGGTGGATGACACATATAATTCGAATCCCTCATCCCTCAAGGCTGCGCTCTATTCCGTAAAGGAGATGGCGGCCGGCGGGAAGAGGCTGATTGTAGGGCTGGGCGAGATGCTGGAGCTGGGCGATGAAACGGTTCCCGCCCATATCGAGGCAGGCTGGATGGCGGCGGAAGCCGGGGCATCCTGGCTTTTTGCCATGGGGGATCATTCGGAGGAGATAAAGGCCGGGGCGACCGGGAACGGTCTTGCACCCGAAAGGGTCTTCCGGGTTGAAACCCATGAAGAGATGATACAGAGGATCGGGGATGTTTTAAAACCAGGAGATATTATTCTCCTTAAAGGCTCCAGGAGGATAGGGCTGGACTCCGTGGCAAGGGGTCTGGAGGAGCGATGCCCCGGGGAGGCATGAAATGACCGGATCAAATATAATGGTTGTCGATGACGAGGCCGGGATAAGGGAACTCCTGTCGGAGGTTCTTTCAGGGAAAGGGTTTAATGTGACATCGGCAAGAGACGGCAGGGAATCCCTGAAGTACATGAGGACAAAAAATTTTGACCTGCTTATTACCGATATAAACATGCCCCGTCTGAACGGTGTTGAACTGCTGAAAAGGATGAAGGCAGAGGGGCGAAAAGAGAAGGTAGTCGTTATGACCGGCGGAAACTTTGACTGGTCGGAATGCGGAAAGGAAATCCCGCTGATATATTTTCAGCTTAAGAAGCCTTTTAAAATGGATGAATTATTGAGGGTCGTGTCCTACGTGCTGAAATCAAAGAGAAGGACCGCTGGAGCTCAAACGGCAAGAAAGACAAGAAAGAAGGAAGGAAAATGCTATATAAACTGATCTCCCTTTTCCAGATCGATTATTCCTGGCTGAACGTATTCAGGTACATAACCTTCAGGACAATCGTATCGGCGCTGACTTCTCTTGCCCTGTTTTTTGTCTTCGGCAACTGGGCAATAAACAAGCTGCGGACAAGCCAGGTCAAACAGTACATCCGCGAGGACGGACCTCCCAACCACTTCAGCAAGAAGGGGACGCCGACCATGGGCGGCTGCATAATCCTCTCCGTTGTCATGATTTCCCTTCTGCTTTGGATGAAGATTGAGAATATCTATATCTGGATCTGTATTTTTGCAGTCCTTGCCTTCGGCCTGATAGGCTTCTCGGATGATTATCTCAAGACCATCAGGAAGAGCAGCAAGGGACTGAGCGCAAAGGGCAAATTTTCCCTGCAGGTTGTAGCCGCCCTGATCATATCTGTAGCGCTGTACCTTTATCCGGGCTTTGACCACAGTCTCACGATACCGTTTTTTAAGAACATAAAGCCGGACCTGGG
>JBFYXR010000386.1:0-3221 GCA_041310455.1 Desulfobacteraceae bacterium
CATTGGATCTAAGTCCCTGCCAGTAGAATGTATGGTTCCAGACCTGGGCGGCGTTGTTGAAGATCGAGGCCTTATCCGTCTTTCCTGCCGTTTCTGTAATGATCTTCTCCAGGGACAGGCCGGCATATTCCGTCCCCGAGATAAGCTTTTTAAGGTTATCCACATATGCCCTGTGATGTTTGCCGTAATGAAAACCGATCGTGTTAGCGGTTATGACAGGCTCCAATGCATTATCGGCATAGGGTAGGGCAGGCAGGACATGGGAGGGCGCCTCCTCTGAGGAGCCTGAAAGACCTCCGGCGGCAAGCCATGCTGCTCCGGCGGCGGACGCAATGAGGAAGTTGCGGCGGTTTAATACAATTGATGGATTGTCGGTGATTTTTCTATTCATATCGGCCTCCTTTTTGTTGGTTGATGGATTGTCGATAAATAGTTAAAAGGATCTGCGTGTGAAAAGATAAGCGTGATAGGTATATTAGCAAAAGCAAAGACCGAAGGCAAGTAGGGGTGCATTCTATCCACAGATTACGCAGATTGCGCAGATTAATTTCAATTTACGTCCCTGTACAAATTTCGATCTCCACCTCACGATGGGTGCCCCTGCCGTCCGGCTAAGATTTCCCCCTGCTTTTCGAGATAATAAAAAAGGCAGGGCCGGAAAACCCTGCCTTTCATTTATGCCTCCTTGCATCCTGCTATGGTTTACACGTCTTCCTTGTAAAACATGCAAATCCGGCCAGCCCGGAAAGGACAAAAAGAATTAAGATCAAAGTGGCCAATGGTCCAAAATTCAGAAGAACCCAGCTCATACCTACAATGGGAGTCAGACCCCACCTTACCGCGAAACGCAGAGTTTCATGGTCAGCTATTATGTTTGCTACAGGTGGTGAGCAGGTATAGTAAAGATTCACAAACGCTCTTCCGACTGGGTTATTGAGCAGAAAACGGTCCCTGAATTCCCTGAGTATGACCACCTGCGGTTCAAGGATAGATCCATAGGCCGCTGTTGCAATGAAACATCCTCCACCTCCACCGCCTCCGTCATCGGCATCGTCATCAGTTCCATCGTTTGTGGCAGGCGGCGTGTAGGGCTCCTTCGGGGCTGTCCCGTCCATGTATTCCATGGCGTCCGGAGTACCATCACTGTCAGAATCTACGGAGCCGCTGCTGGTAGTGATATCGCCGAAATAGCGGATCTCCCACAGATCAGGCATGTCATCACCGTCAGAATCGGTGGTAAGCTCAAGATTAAAATTTATTCCACCATTGTCTACCCCTGCAGTTACTGCTAGAGAGTCGGCCTCATCACAGGAATATCCATTATTGTACCATTCTCTGATATATTTAGGCTGTGTTCCCCCTGGCTCGAAGATATACGGCCTTGCCAGAACATAGACGTCTCCTGCGGGCAGGCCGCTAATCGTATATGCCCCGGAAGAATCAGTAAAACCGGCGTCAATAATCTTGATGCCTTCCATCATCATTCCTCCACAGGGTTCGGCCAGGGCGTATACTAACGCATCAGCCACAGGCGTTACCCCATCGCTTTCATAGACCGTGCCTGAGATGGAACCCCCGACCTCCAGGCTGAAATCTATTCCTGTGATGTCCCCGGCGCCGCTTACAGTAACAGGATCTGCATCAGCATAGAAATATGCATTGTTATAGTACTCTGAGACATAGTTCTGCTCGCCGAAAGGAAATACGGCAACAAAATAGCTGCCATCCGGCACGCCGTTTATGAGATATTTCCCATCTGCATCGGTAAAACTCAATTCGCTCACCCCGGTAGAATCCGAATAGGCATGCACGCCTATATCACTGATGGGTGTTTTACCGTCGCTCTCATAGACATGGCCCGAGATGGAGCCACCCACCTCCAGACTGAAATCTATGCCTGTGACATCCCCTGCGTTGCTTATGACAACAAGGTCGGCATCAGAATAAGAGTAGGAATTATTATAGTATTCTCTGATATAGTCCTGACTATCATCCGGTATTACGGCAACATAATAGGCGCCATCCGGCATGCCGTTCAAAGTGTAGCGCCCGTCCGCATCGGTGAATGCCTGGCCTCTGCCGCCGTCAAGAGAGGACGTATAGGCACTTACATACATATCTTCAACAGGGTTTCCGCTGTATGTGACCGTGCCGGAGATAGATCCGCCCTTTTCCAGCAGGAAATTTATGCCTGTGACATTCATTGCGGCTTCATTAATTGAGACAAGGTCGGCCTGAGCATTGGAAAGCTTGTTATTATAATACTCGCTGATATAGTTCTGGCCTTCAGCGGAAAATACAACAACCCGGTAATCGCCGTCCGGCAGACCGTTTATGGTGTATGTCCCATCCGGTTCAGTGCTGGCGGAGTTCCACGCCCCGGTAGATGAGCAATAGGCCTCTACATATACGCCGCTGACAGGGGTAGTGTCGTCGCCTTCACGGACATATCCTGAGATTGCGCCTCCGACCTCCAGGTCAAAATCTATCCCAGTGGCGGTCCAATCCTCATCGCCCACCTCAACAGTTACAGCCCCAAAGTATGAGACTGCATTGTCGTAGTACTCGCTGATATAGTTCTGGCCTTCAGGAGGGGTTACCCTGATATAATATTCTCCTGCGGGCAGACCTTCAATCGTGTATGCCCCGCCTTCCTCAGCCACAGCTTGAAAATCTCCTTCAACTGAGTAGGAAAAGGCATTCACCGTCGCGCCGGGCATGGCCTCGCCCTCTCCCCTGACTGTGCCGGAGATCGTACCGGTATCCTCCTGGCCATCGGCAGGTGAAATACCAAAAAAAACAAGTAAGATGAAGAGACATGGAAACAGACTGATAATACGGCTTGTTTTCCTTCTTGTTGCTTTCCCCATGTAACCCTCCTAGTTTAGATTGTTTTTATTTTTATAATCAGATAGACGCGCCTTCCATTTAAAGCAGGCCTAAAGCCCTAAAAGACGGCAATTAACCACACCTGACCTCGTTAGAACCAGGGCGGATTGCAATTCTAAAACAATCACTAAGAATTCTAAAATCAGATACTTGAAAAAACAGGCCTAAAAAACAATAATGCATCTCAGGAATAGATGATTGAAAGGTGTATATGGCAGTATACCCCCGGGATATCTGTTTAAATAATTAAAAGATATTGTTACCCCCCAAGGAACGCGAAAACTCTATATAATATGATCTTAAAAGTCAATTCTGAATTCATATGCCCGCGC
>JBFYXR010000389.1:0-5950 GCA_041310455.1 Desulfobacteraceae bacterium
GTCCATTGCGCCGAATATCTCACGGTCAAGCTCCTCAAAAAACATGGCTCTTCCTGCCTCACCGCGCAGGCGGCGGCACTCCCTTATGCCCATGGCGCCCATTATCTCCAGGAGCTGGTTATGCCATGCGCCCATGATGTTGACTGTCCGTGCGGAAACCCACTTCGGTGGGGCCTTTTCTATTTCAACAGGGCATGAGAGCCCCTTCTGACATCTATGGCACATCCTGCACTCAAGGGCGATCAGGATCGGGAAATCAATAAACACCCCGTCCACTCCGCAGATCAATGCCTTTGCGACATGTTCCGCCATGGCGATTCCTCCGCCGGCAAGGAGCGTGACATTGTTGCGGATGCCTTCCCTGACCAGGGCCTGATGTATTGCCCTTATATCATCCTTGGCAAATCGCGACTGATCATCGGCGCTCCTGCCGTGGAAGGTCCCCTCAAGGTTGAATATTGAACAGCCCATGCGGATAAGGCCCAAAATCTCTTCCTGTGAATCCTTTGTCAGGGGAATACTGACCGCAACCAGGGCATCGGGATAACTGTTTCTGACCTTGTCAATTAACTTTTTATTGCTTTTATCCCCTATGACCTTAACCATCCGGATTTCATCACCCAGCCGCGTAATTCTGTCTTCCGCCCTGTATACGGGAACAAGATTTGATTTGTATTCTTCCAGGTCTCCTTTTATCATCCCGGAAGGAAGGGCCAGCAGTATGCCCAGATGCCGGGCAGCCATGGCCCATCCCTTAATGGTCTCTCCGCTTATGGAGCCGAAGGAAGGAAGCCTGAATATGATCGGAAGAGGGATATCAAGCAAACCTGGCTCATCGCACGCAAGATCTCCGCTGTCGGTAAACATCAGATGTTCCGGGACGCTTCCTATGTCGATTGAGGTGCTGATATATTCACGGCCGTGTATACCATCCCTCGTAGGCCGGACGATCTCCGACATGTCCGTCCACATGGAATCAAAGCCGGGCCCGGTGAACGGGCCGGGATAACCGGCGCCTGATACCGGTATCTTTCCGGTCTGCGCCTGGTACCAAAGCCTTGCTATGATGTCCGGAGTCCAGTGGATGTCGCCCATGGCCTTGAATTCCGGGTTCGAGGATTTGTGTATAAGCTCCCTGGGGCAGCTCTGGACGCACCTGTAGCAGTTCATGCATTGATTATCAATGGAATCGATCATCTGCTGCGGGTCCAGCCCCCTGTTGTCATATACCCCATAAACGCACTGCTTCTTGACGCATACAGCACACTTGAGGCACCCCTCTTCCCAGGCAATAATCCCTGATTTAGTCAGGGCCTTAAACCTGTCCGGGACCTCCCTGGTATGTATTACATATTTAGATGGCATAATTAATACTAAGCTCTCTACTTAAGAAACTACCTTGCTTTTAGATTTAAAATTAATCTGTTATCGTTATGATACCGTTGTCATCAGGGGGAAAGGCTTCCAGGTGACAGCAATTGAATTTTATTACCCTGTACCTTGCGCCCTGTGCCCTGCGCCTACACTATCGGTCTCGGCAGCAGGCCTGCCCTTTCGGCGATCTCTCCGACAGCCTCTTCCCACTCAATAGCCATGATATGTACGCCCTTGACGCCCTTAATGGCCTTAAGCCTCTCGATAGTCTCAACGCAGATCCTGATGCCCTCCTCCTTCCAGTTCTCCTTGGAGACGCCCTGCATCCTTTTGATCAGTTCATCGGGCACATCCATGCCTGCTACATTATTCTTCATGTATTTTGCCATGCCCGGAGATTTCAGGGGCGTTACCCCGCCAAGGATATAGCACTTCCCGTCCAATCCCCTGTCCCTTACCATCTCCATCCATTTTTCAAACCGGTCCAGGTTGTATATGCACTGGGTCTGTATAAAATCCGCGCCTGCGGCAACCTTCTTTCCCAGTCGAACCACCCTGAATGCCAGCGGATCTGCAAAGGGATTTGCCGCAGCCCCTATAAACATGTCCGGCGCCTTGGTAAGTGCCTCGCCTCCGACGATCTTCGCCCCGTCCCTCATATCCTTTACAGCCTTTAAAAACTGTATGGAGTCCAGGTCAAAGACCCCGACCGCCTGGGGCTGGTTGCCGAATCTCATGTGATCGCCTGAGAGGCAGACTACATTCCGGATTCCTATGGCCGAGGCGCCAAGTATATCCGACTGAAGCGCTATCCTGTTCCTGTCTCTTACCACCATCTGCAGAATCGGGTCCATGCCCAATGATTTTATAATGCTGCATGCAGCCATGCTGGACATACGGACTATGGCCGTCTGATTGTCTGTTACATTTACTGAATCCACCTTGCCTTTTAATAACCCGGCCTTTTTTATTACAGCCTCAGGGTCTGCGCCTTTCGGGGGGCCGCACTCTGCTGTTACTGCGAATTTTCCGCCTTCAAGCACCTTTTTCAATACGCTGATGTCTGTCACCTCTTTTGATCCTCCCTTATAATTTTCCTTGGCCCGCTCCCGTGTTTTTTTGACCAGTCCTTTGGCGGGTATATCATTTCAAGTCTATCGAGGGCGTTAAAGGCCGACAGTTTGTCTATAATAGCCTGCCAGGCGCACGGAACATCGGGATCAACCTCACATTTGCCGTCCCTTGATCCTCCGCAAGGGCCGTTCAGGAGTTGTTTTGAACAGCGTGCGAGCGGACATACCCCGCCGAAAAAATACAGCATGCAGTCGCCGCACCCCAAACAGTTTTCAACCCACAGCCCCTGGTCACGGGTCTCTCCCAGGAATTCCGTGTTCAGGGCAGGAATAACAGGCACTTCCTTGTACATCTCTGCAACAGCCTGAACGCCGGCCCCGCACCCGAGGGACAGTATTGCGTCATAGTCCTTGATTACATCATCCAGCTGGACCACGAAATCCTTTACACATTGTCTGTCCAGGGTCTTTTCATGGATAACCTTTTCATCCCCTGACATCCTGCAGGCCATGCGAAGAGCCGAGGCCAGTGCCCCTGTCTCCTTTTCTCCTCCTGCCGCGCACTCTGCGACGCATGAAGCACAGCCTACAGTAAGTATCCTTTTATAAGGGGCGATCATTTCCCTGATCTCATCCATGGGTTTTTGTTCCGCCGTAATCATTTTTTCTCTCCAATAATCTTATTATTTAACAATATGTTATATGGTATGAGGTAATTTCAAAACTCAAAAAAGCATCAATTGTCATTTCGACCAAAGGGAGAAATCTCTTAATATCAATACCTTTTAGATTCCTCACTTCGTTCGGAATGACAAGCGGAGGACTTTTGAAATTACCTCGGTATCTTTTAAAAAACCGGTTAATCTTTTTTCTTTCCCTGGACCCGGCGCCTCGTTCGACACGCTCACGACCCTGAGAAACGCCGAAGGGTTGCGCCTTAACTTTTATTCCTCTTTCCCTGCGCCTTGCGCCTTCTTTACCCTCACCGGTGAAGGAGTGAAACTCATTGCCCCTTCCATAAGCTTATCGGAAAGAGCTGCCAGGCCTAAATGGTCTTTACCGGCAGCAGGCGTAATCAGGTTCAGACGTTCCTTTTCAAGGCCTATGCTTTCGATTATTGATCTGGCCTTTTCAATTCTCTTCTTAACCCTTTTATTCCCTTCAAGATATCTGCACGCGCCTTCGGGACAGGTAATGACATAAACCGAATCGGCAAATTCCTCCAGCGCCCTCAGCAGATGAACAACATCAATCCTTCCGCTGCATGGCATGGGAAACAGCCTTATGGATTTGCCGTACCTTTCCTCAAGAGACTGTCTCACTTCTTCTCCGCTTTCAGGCACATTCTGGCAATAAAATATTGCAAGGGTTCGCTCAGGTTCTTTTTTCATTTAAGGAAAACACCTTTCTACTGTTTCAGCTCCCGGGGTTTCTGTTCATATATTCCACGACGACAATCTACCACGTCACAGATATGTCTGTTAATTTTAAACTTATTTTAATATCCCGTAAATAATTTTCTCGGGAGATATGAACAGATTTTCCAGGGCATCAGAAATCTGTTGTTTTAATAAACACTGCAAAAATATAAAAGGCGTCTGACTTCCTTTGGGAAGCCCGACGCCTTTGTCGATATTAAATTTTGCACACGCCTTTGTGTAACTTTTACAAATATATTATCAACAGACGGCCGGATGTCAAGTATTAAAATCAGATATATTGTTTTTTTCAGGATTTTTCCATGCTGATCACATTCTGATCCCGTGAACGGCATATAAAAGGGATTATCAGTTCCGCCCTGAAACATGATCAATAACCCTGACAGGCCCTGGAGGATGTGCGTCCCCGCCCCCGCCCCCGTCATTTTCTATAAAATGGTGATGCACCAGCATGGTGGAAATGATGGCCACCATACGCATATTGTCCGTGTTGCTCATCTTCAGCCCCCTGACACGGCGGCATTTTTCAGTGAAACGGACAGCGGCATCAGGGGAGAATACTGCAGCCTCCTTGAGATTTTTCTCACTCAGCAAATCATCCACCCAGCCCCGGCTGCCTGCATTGAAAAAACTCCCCGCGTCGGGGGCCCTGTAGGGCTGCTTGGGTCTTTGCAGTATCGGCTGAGGAACCAGATCTGCAAAGGAGATCTTCAACAGATGCTTTTCATCAAGTGCGAGAAGCTTATGCCTTGAAGGAAGCTGATTCGCAAATTCCACGAAACGGTAATCCAGGAAAGGAAACCGGCCTTCCACCGAGTTGGCCATCAGCATCCTGTCCCCCTGCGCTGAAAGAATATACCCGGAAAGCAGTGTTACCATCTCCAGCCATTGGGCCCTGCAGACCGGGTCCCATTCCTGATGGCCGTCAGGCAGGCCGGCCAGCAGTTCCTGCTCCACATCAATCTCTTCCATCTCTTTTCGAAAATCATCGCCCAGGAGCTGACGGATGGCGGATGTAGTGTTCCACCTCGGCCTGTGGGATAGGCCAGGGTCTGAAGGGTCAAGGTCTCTTCCAAAAAAAGATCTTGCAAATGCAGGGACTTTGCCTGGTGTCCTTAACATCCATGGATAAAGATTAAACAGGATATTTGTCCTTTTGATAGATGCACGGTCACGGGCCATAAAAAGCCGTACCTTTGCCTCCCGGAATATATCATAACCGGCCATTACTTCATCAGCTCCCTCTCCGGTGACAACGACCTTGAATCCGGACTCGCGCACCAGCTTTGAAAGGAGGTACAGGGGCGCAGGAGCGGTTCGCAGTATCGGGCGCTCGGCATGCCATATGACATCCGGGAAAACCCTCCCGATGTCTTCATTGGACACCTTTAAATCCCGGTGATCCGCTCCCAGCCGCTTGACCATTTCACGCTGGAACCGGCCTTCGTCAAATTCCTTGTCAACAAACCTGATAGAATAGGTCTTAAGCGGAGATTCGGTATAGTTTGAAACTATGGATGATGTAATGGATGAATCAATGCCCCCTGACAGGTAGGCGCCTACAGGGACGTCGCTCCTGGTAAAGCGGAGACGGGAGGAATCGATAAGGAGTTCCCTCAGATGTTCGGCATTTATTGACTCGCTCTGACCGGCTTCATCGCCTGCCCGCGGGAACCATATCGACCAGTATGGGCGCGATTCAAAACAGCCGTTTTTTAAAATGCCATAGTGGCCCGGCCGCAGTTCATGAACTCCCCTGAATGCCGTTCTTGGCGCAACAGGGCTCCAGAATGAAAATATCTCTGCAATCCCAGCCGGATCGAGCGATCGCGAAACCTCCTGATCCGCAAAGATAGCCTTGATCTCAGAGGCGAAAAGCATTTTATTGTTGCAGAATGTATAGTAAAGAGGCCGGATCCCAAGGCGGTCCCGGGAAAAGATGACCTTCCTTTCCCTGGAATCCCAGATTGCCAGGGCCCACTGGCCGTTAAAGCGTTCAAAGCAGGCGGTTCCCCACTGCTCATAGGCGTGAATGATTATCTCCGTGTCGCTCCTGGTGCGCAG
>JBFYXR010000390.1:0-2540 GCA_041310455.1 Desulfobacteraceae bacterium
TGCATCCCTGTCTCAACGCCGATTTCACCGCCACCGATTATAACAACATCATCGGCAAGGGAATCCTCCCTGCCGTAAACATCAGCGGCATATATTACGTTCCTGTTGTCTGCACCGGGAATAGGGGGTACTATCGGGTCTGCGCCCAGTGCTGCAAGAACCGAATCGTATACCTCTCTGTTGAGTATTTCAGCAGTAGCTTCAGTGTTAAGGAGGACTTTTATGGAAGATTTTTTTATCTGCCGGACAAGATAGTTCTTAAAATCCCTCAGGGGCCACTTGAAGCTGACGCCATCGGTATGATTAAGCTGTCCCCCAAGGCTGCCCCTTTTTTCGTAAAGGGTGACGTCATGCCCCCTTCCCGAGGCTATGAGGGCCGCCTCCATGCCGGCAGGGCCTCCCCCGACAACTGCAATCTTCAATTTTTTCACAGGAGGCTGAACCATCTTTTCAATCCTGTGCTCAAGCCCCCACGTGGGATTTACGGAGCAGACGCTGACCCATGGGTCCGCGAAACTGCTCTTATGGCATTTGTTGCACCTTATGCAGGGCACCACGTCCTCTCCTCTGCCCTCATAGGCCTTTCGGCCGTATTCAGGATCGCAGATAAAGCTCCTGGCCATGGCGATCAGATCCGCCTTGCCGGATGCTATTACATCTTCGCAGTGATCAAGGTCCTGGAAACCTCCTATAGCGACAACCGCGATCTTTGCCCTGCTTTCTTTCACTGCCTCGGCCATATACAGAAACGGGGTGCGCTGAGGATTAAATCCAGTAGGATGATTGGGGTCTATTTCAGGCGCGCGCAGCTGAAGCATGTCTATGCGGCCCTCGGCCAGCTTTGCAAACCTCACTGTGTCCTCAAGCGTCCAGCCGTTTGGACCGGGATCAACCCCGCTTATGGCTGTCTCGACAAGGAAGTCCTCCCCGCATGCCTTTTTTATGCGGTCACATATCATGAGCGGAAAACGGGCGCGGTTCTCAAGGCTGCCGCCATACTCGTCAGTCCTTTTATTGGTCAAAGGAGAAAGGAACCTGGCGGGCAGCATCCCGCGGTAGGACATATGCAGGAATGCCATGTCAAAGCCTGTCTCCCTTTTGGCAACAAGGGCCTGGCGTGCATAATCGTCCGCGATCTTTTCCAGCATGTTTGCCGGTATTTCCTCACCTGTCACGCTTACGCTGCCGTCGCCTTTTATAGCCACGGAAGGTATCCCGCTGCTTACATCGTACCCCCCTGGAAATTCAGGCACGATAAAAAGAGAGGCCAGGCTGCCGTAGAAATGAATCGCTTCAACCATCTGGGCGATGTAATGCTGGCAGCTGCCGTTAAAGACATCCAGGATCTGGTCATGGCTGTGGTCCGGCAGCTGCATCGGGCTGTAGCCGTTGCAGGTTACCAGGGCAGCGCCGCTTTTTGCCTTTTTGGCATAGTGGCTTATAAGGCCATCCGAAGGATACCTCTCAGGGCCCTGTATAAAATGTGGCCTGCTGGGAGAGGCGGTCATCCTGTTCTTTAAGACAGCATGGCCCACCTTCAGGGGTGACAAAAGGTTAGGGTATCTGTCATGCATGAATAATCCTCCTTTAATTGAATAATATAAAACGGGATATGGTCTCCAAAACAAATTTTAAGGATGCTGCCTTGAAAAGATTTGATATAAACGGTAAATAATATTTTCTAAATTATTCGATCGAGGCCACCTGTTCTTTTCCGCTGAGACAAAGGAACGAATGGATGCCGATATTGATTTGGTTGAACAGCGATAAATATGGTCATATTTTTTCAACTTGACCTCATCCTTATGATCACAGTTAATTGTTACATTGACCCGGACAAAATCACATGTAAAGATTATCGGTAATTGGCATTTAAAACTATAGGCAGGGGATTTTATGGTAATGATCTTACACTAAAATATTAACAGGTTGTCAATAGATAATTTATGCTTCATCATGTTAGGGCTGAACGAGGAGTCTGCATTTCACTTTTCTCCGGGATTCCGGGAGCCCTTTTTAAAAAGAATGAAACTGATGGCTCCTGATGGCATGATCACGAAGGGAAGGGCACCTGATGCATAAATTCGGGAAAACTTTCATACAAGAACATTTGAGTTTTTGAAATTATGAGTGTATTAATATTAGTACCGGTAGATCACTTTCAAGAGATAGTTGTATTACATATTTATATAAACCCTATCGGTCAATTTTTAAACACTGATTTATGAAAATTAATTTGCAATGCAGATAATAAAAAAAAATATTCATCTTCTGGCACCTATCCTGAAAGGGGTAGGAATTGTTATTGTGCTTATCCTTATGGGCACTACAGCCTACGGGTGGTCCCTTTCAAAAGACATGGAAAAGCGCTTTTCAGGCAGGCGGTGGAGCATCCCTTCAAAGGTTTATTCAGATTCGGCAATACTCTATCCCGGACAGCTTATAAATGCCGAACTGTTTTTAAGCAGGCTTAAGGGCCTCGGTTACAGGGAGACCGCAGGCACCCCATCGCAGAAAGGGGAGATGCGCATAAAAGGCAA
>JBFYXR010000393.1:0-12587 GCA_041310455.1 Desulfobacteraceae bacterium
CTGCCGTCTGTCTTCATCTTGGATGGAATAATGTCCGCGCCGGTTGCAACCAGAACCGTGTCGTAGTTTCCTGCCTTGATCATCTCAGGTGATGCCGTCGTGTTCGTTTTGATTTGTACCCCGGCCTTCTTCACCTGATGGATATAATATTCCTTTAAATCCTTATAATTCCATCTCCACTTGCTGTTGTCCGAGATCTTGAGCAGCCCGCCCAGGGTTGCATCCTTCTCGAAGATTGTCACCTTGTGGCCTCTTTCGGCTGCCAGCATAGCCGCCCTCATCCCGGCCGGGCCTCCGCCGATGACGGCAACCTTCTTGGACATCTTCGGTTGCGTGAATCCCTTGATCTGATAGGGAGGCAGACCCCATATCGGGTTCACTGTGCATGCGCTGTACCATGGCGGTTTATTCATGCTGATGCCGTGACAGTTATGGCATGCGATGCATGGGATTACATCATCGGCCCTGCCTTCCTTGACCTTTCTCACCAGTTCCGGATCGGCAAAAAAGGGCATGGTCATGCCGACCATGTCTGTCCTGCCGCTTGCTATAAAGCCGTCATTCTCCACCGGATCATGGAATCCGGCGCTGGGGCATGTAATGATCTTGATGCCAGCCTTCTTGATGGCCTCTGCATAGGCAAGACTCTTTGGCCTGCCCTTGTCCTGGGTCCAGGCGCTGGGATGTTCGTCGACCCTGATCCACAGGATGTCGACGATGCCCTCAAGCTTTCTTGCCTGTTCAACAGCCGCCTCCACTTCGGCAGCAGTGGGCTGACTTGTCGGGGCCTCGGTAACCTGACCCGGCATGCCGCCGCCTGCACCCCTGATGCTTCCCATCAATATAAGATTGGTGGCTGCGCGGACCTTCTTTGCCGCTTCAACGCTTGATCCCATCAACTGATATACGTCATAACCTTTTAATTCATACTCTTTAGCATCTGCCAGGATCTGGTCATCGGTCTTGGAGGCGAACCCGGGCATGCCTCCACCTCCGCCTGCTGCACTCTGACCGCCTGCCGCGGCCTGACCACCCTGACCCTGCTGTGCGCCTCCGGGCATGCCGCCCTGGCCGCCCTGCTGGCCGCCTGCGCTGCCACCGGGCATGCCGCCCTGGCCACCTGCCCCACCGCCCTGGGCTCCTGCAGCGGCCTGGCCGCCCTGGCCACCCGCAGCACCGCCGGGCATACCACCGCCGCCACCGCCGCTCCTGCCGGTATTGCCTGCGAACAGGATCAAAGAGCCCTGGAAATGGATATCATCGATCATCTCGTTGATATAGTTGTAAACCTGAGCTGTGTCATCCCATGATTTATCCGAATAGTGGTTAAATGCGTTATCATTTATAAAGCTCATTTTTGCCGGCGTTGATGCAGTCGCCGCCGTCCCATAGTGTGTGCTTACAGTAACAATTGCCGCATTTTTGGCTATGTTTGAATAATGGTTCCTGTACATCTCTGTAGGGTAATTTTCCGGCCCCTGCATAAAGTACGTGGGGGATACGGTGTGCATGATCCTGTTCTTAAGCACCCTGTTCCTGATCCTGAGAGGCGACAAGAGATGAGGACACCTGTTTCCCGCAGCCTTCACAGCGGCAGTTGCTGCCTGCTCGGCCGCCATTGCGGCACGGGTTTCAAACCCGGCGAGTTTCTTGCATGTCAGCGCACAAGTGGACGTCACACCCGCGGCAATTAGAAATTGCCGTCTTCCCATAAGCGTTTTGATTAGACTCATGACTTCCTCCTCATTTTAACGGTTAGTAAATATATGTACCTGAAAATGCCTTACCCACATGGTTCCGGAAAATCTACCGGAAAAAGATCCCCGAATGCAGGCAATTCACGCAGGCGCATTTTAAAAGAAATTTATGGAGAAAGGATGAAGCTATTAGTTAAAAAACCTAAATTTAGGCAATAAAATGTATTTTCAGGCCGCTACACATAACACTGCTGATCGAAAGCGGTAAGCTGTGAGGTAGAATAGTCTATGCCTTATTTGATGGGATTCGGAGTGCCTGTGGGTTTACCAGGAGATCCGGCTTTCCGAATTTTTCAAATATCCTGCACCTGAAATACCGGCTCCGAACCATGATGGGCGACATCCTCTTGAGTGCAAACAATGCCCCACTTATCCTCATGCCACATGTTAGGCGGATTTTTTCTTGACATACTATGGGATAGTTGGCATATCTCGAACTCAGAAAGCAAGTTCCTATCTATAGCAATATTTTCCAAGAGGAGCCCCCGAGATGAAAAAAATGTACTCAAAGCGTATTCTTTCCCTTGTTGCAGCTATGACAATTCTGGCATGCTCTTTCGTACCGACGGCATTTGCGGCAGACAAGACCTATAAAGTAACCTTCAGCACAGGGCAGACAGCTACTGTAACCGCCGGCGAAGATTTTGTTTTTGCTATTTCATGCCAGCCTCCAACAGACATTAAAGAAATCAAAGCTTCCAGTGGCACCCTTACAGCTGGTAAAACTTCACCAGGCGGTCCGTCAACACCCCAAGGTATCATCAACGGTTTGTGGACATTATCCAAAATTACAGGTGATGCAACTATAACACTCACACTGAACACGCAGGAAGGCGCTGCTCTTCCTACAATAACCACAGGCAAGGCAGCAGCAGAAGCTGCTATGAGCAGTGCTGGAGGCATGGGAGCACCTCCCGCGGCTGGAGCGCCCGGCGGAGCACCAACAACTGGAGCACCTGGCGGAGCACCCGGCGGAGCACCTCCAACCGGAACACCAGCTGGAGCGCCTGTGAGCTAAGTTGAAAAAACGGACACCAATGTTCAAGTGATTACAGCAAACGGAGGTGTCAAAAGAAAACTGCGAAAAGGGGTCTGCCTTTGACTCATCTCCTTTATAAATATAAGTCAATGGCAGACCCCTTTAACGGAGAACCGGCAGCCGGCTCTATGCAGTAAATTTACAGCTAAATTGATTTGACATATAAGGGTGAATTCCATATATTCCGATCTTCAGAAAGCTTGTTTTTATCAAAAATAATAAATATGGAGGTTTTTATGTTAAAGATTGCAATAAGGATGTTCCTGTTCAGGGGATGTCTTTTTTAAACAGATTTATTAAATCCGTTTTTGAATCATCCCGCCTACAGACGCATCTTATTTTTAATTCCTCTGTAAAATCAGAACAGGACATCCATCCGTTAATACATCCGGTGCAAGAAATAACAGTTTTACTAACGTATATACGGAGACAACCATGTCCAGAGACAAGACACAAAATAATTTACATGATCTGAATCAACTTGGATGGGATGATTTTTTTGAGCAGAGGTTTTACCCGCTGAGGAGTCAAGGATATATCCCGGGCAGAATAACCCGCGAGACGCATCATATCTACAATGTCCATACTGCATGCGGTGTACACATGGCTCAGGTCAGCGGCCTGTTCCATTATTCGGCCGTTGTGAGATCCGATTACCCGACTATCGGGGATTGGGTTGGCATGACCGAAAGCAGCGGGACATTTGTAATAGAAAAAATCCTTGGCCGAAAGAGCACCTTCTCGCGCAAAACTTCCGGAAGGGCGATCGATGAACAGATCATAGCTGCGAACATCGATATCCTTTTTATAGTGAACGCCCTTGACGGTGGCAGGAATTTCAATCTGCGCGGCATCGAAAGGTATGTAACAATGGCAGTAGAAAGCGGGGCGAGGCCTGTCATCGTTCTCAACAAGGCCGATCTGAGCGAAGACAAAGAGCAGGCATTACGTGAAGCAAGATTTTCTGAGGATATACCTGTTCATCTTGTAAGCGCACTTACCGGAGAGGGACTGGATGAACTGATGGAAAGTTACGGGGGGGCGGTCACGGTCGCCCTGACAGGTCCATCCGGTGTCGGGAAATCCGCACTCATAAATGCATTATTAAGGGAGGAAAAGGCAAAAACCGGAGAGCAAAGGCAGGATGACCTCCGGGGGAGGCACACCACAACCCATAAGGAGCTGTTCTTTCTACAGGGAGGCATGATGCTCATAGATACTCCGGGTTTAAAGGAACTCGGACTCTGGGCGGATGAGGACAGCATCAAGAGGTCTTTCACTGATATCTCTGAAATAGCAGGGGGGTGCAGATTTAAAGACTGTTCCCATCAGGGCGAGCCAGGATGCGCGGTTCAGAAAGCACTTACTGAAGGGAGGATTGACCATTCGCGATATGAGAATTTTCTAAGCATGAAGAGCGAGATATCATTTCTCAATTCAAAGATGGATGTAAGATCACGGCTTGAGAGAAAGGCAAAAGAGAAAAAGCTGTCTAAGACAATTAAAAATTTTTATAAATAATCCTGTTTTTTAATCCGGCTTTTATGGGCTAACTTATTGAAGTGGCGGAGAGATCGGGATTTGAACCCGAGGTAGAGGTTTACCCCCTACACTCGCTTAGCAGGCGAGCGCCTTAAGCCAACTCGGCCATCTCTCCGTTAAAAAATAGCTAATATATACTCAAATAAATTACTCTGCAACAAGCAGGCTGGGCATGAAGAGAAAAACTAATTTGCTCCCCCTCACCCTAACCCTCTCCCACAGGGGGGGGAGGATAAAAGTTCCCCCCTCAAGCTACAGGGTATTAAAAATAACAATAGTAATATTTTCACAACCCGATTACAATTCAATGTTACACGGGCTATGAATTGTAATGCCTTCTTATTTTCTGGCGGAGGGAGTAGGATTCGAACCCACGGAGCTTTCGCTCAACGGTTTTCAAGACCGCCACCTTAAGCCGCTCGGTCATCCCTCCGTCTTTCAATCAGAGGGTATTAAATAATATTAAAAAATAAAATTATCAAGCCCTAAAAAGGGCTTGTACTTATTTTATTCTCCCCCCCATCCTGACCTTCCCCCACAAGGGGGGAAGGAAGCAAGGGGTAGATTCAATTTGAGAGAATTTAATCCGGAGCGATTAATTCATATTTTTTCTTAATCCCCTGATCGTCTCCGCGTAATCTTTGCTTTTAAAAACAGCTGATCCCGCCACAAAAATGTCCGCACCGGCTGAAGAGACCATGCCTATTGTATCAGCATTAATGCCCCCGTCCACCTCTATTTCCGTGGCCAGTCCCCTTGCTTTAATAATCTCTTTCAGCCTTTTTATCTTGGGCAATACCTCTTTAATAAACTCCTGCCCCCCGAATCCCGGATTGACGGTCATAAGAAGGACCATGTCCAGGTCATCAAGGACATACTCAAGGGCATCCAGGGGCGTTGCCGGATTAAGGGATACGCCTGTCCTGGCCCCGGATTTTCTTATAAGCTGTATGGACCTGTGGAGATGATTGACCGCCTCCGCATGGACTGTGATGATATCAGCCCCGGCCTTCCTGAACTCATCGACATACTGGTCAGGATTGGATATCATAAGGTGCACATCAAGGGGAAGTATCGTCGCCCTTCTGGCTGCCTCCACTATCAAGGGTCCGATGGTAATGTTTGGCACAAAATGACCGTCCATGACGTCAATGTGGATATAGTCCGCTCCCGCCTTTTCAACCGCCTTGATCTCATCCCCAAGTCTGGTAAAATCTGCCGACAGAATGGATGGGGCTATCTTTTTCATGAGTATCTCCTTTTGAGCCTTTTAGGCTTGTTCTTATTTTTCAGCAAGTAGATTTTAATAATTTTATCATAAAACGATTTCACCGCAGAGCCGCAGAGGGCGCAGAGAAATAAATTTTATCAGAATTTCTGAGAAGGGAGATTCTGATAAATAATTTCTGCATTAAAAAGAAAACCTCTATTTTACCCAAAGAGTCCAGCTAATAGTAACTTCCCCTCCTCAGGGGAAAACACTTTAAACAAAATTCTCTGCGTTCTCTGTGTCTCCGCGGTGAAATCAAGCATTCTTCCTGAAAAGCGCCGCAAAAAATCCGTCCATATGATGGAGATGCGGCCAGGTCCTGTAAAAGCCCTTGTCATCAATGAGGTCAAGACACCATCCGGGCGCCCGCGACCTCAGGTTTACAAGAGACATATCGCTGTTCCCCTTTAGAAACCCTCTTACTACCCCTTCGGTTTCCTCTTCTGATATGGTGCATACAACATAAAGAAGTTCCCCGCCTTTTTCAACAACAGAAGCAGCCTCCTTTAAAAATGCCTTCTGCATGGCCGCAAGTCTTGGAATATCCTCCGGCGCCCTGTTCCACTTTATGTCCGGGTGTCTTGATATCACGCCCAGGCCCGAGCAGGGGGCATCTAAAATAACCCTTTCGAATTTAACGTTAAAAAGGGAGGCAAGAGATCCCGAGGCGTCTGCCTCAACCGGCATGATATTGTTCATCCCAAGCCTTTCAGCATTGCCGGCCAGTTTAATTAGCCTGCCCCTGTTTTTATCCAGGCCTATAACGTGGCCCTTTCCGCCCATAAGCTCGGCCAGGTGGGATGATTTTCCACCTAATCCGGCGCAGATATCAAGCACACTGTCGCCGGGCTGCGGGGAAAGGAGATGAGATGCTATCTGTGCCGCCTGGTCCTGCACCTGGAACAAGCCGGCCCTGAATGCCGCCAGGGACTCCACCCGGCCCCTGAAGCCTTCAAGGACAACCCCCTGGGGCGACCGGCTCAGAGGCCTTGCCTTCATTCCATCGCGCTCAAGGGACTCAATAAGGGCCTCGCGGCTGATCCTGAGTATATTTGTCCTTATATTGATGTCAGGAAAACTGTTCTGGGCTGAAAAGAGCCCCTCTGTAACACTCTCCCCCAGTTCCTTCATCCATTTCTCTGCCAGCCACCCGGGATAGGAATAGAAAACAGACAGGTACTGCCCGGGTTCGCGTTGCCGGTCAGGGAATTTAACCTCATCCCTGCCTCTGCATATTCCCCTCAGAACGCCGTTTACAAAGGATCTAACATGAGGGGGTCTCCTTCCGGCCCCGGCAAGATTCACTGCCTCGTTAACCGCCGCAGATTCAGGGACCCTGTCCATGAAAAATATCTGGCAGCAGGCAATACGCAGGATGTTAAGGATTTCTTCATCTATCTTCTTCAGGGGAACAGATGAGTATTGTTTGATTATCCAGTCCAGTCTGAGCCGCCAGCGCATGACACCCTGAACCAGGTTGTTTACAAAGGCCCTGTCTCTTTCATCAAGGCGGTAAAGTCTATAGAGGTCCTCGGGGTCGTTTTCAAAATAGGAAGGCCTTTGTCCCTGACCGTTCAGGATCCTGAGAGCAAGCTCCCTTGGCTTATCCGTTTTCATTTCCCAGAAAGGTAGTGATACCCTTCTCCACGAGGTCAAGGTCAATGTCGGTATCATAGCAGGGACCGAAGGGCCTCATATTTAAAATACCGAAGACAGGTATAGGGTAACTGTCCTGTATGCCGCTGGTCAGATCCCTTTCACAGGCTACGGCGATAATGACATCAGGCCTCTTTTCAACCACGATCCTCCTGGCAAGGGTCCCGCCGGTGGCAACGGAGATGGGCATATGGTATTTCTCCGACAGCCCCACCAGGTCTTTGATCTTGCATTTCCCGCACTTCTTGCAGTTCTCGATGTTTCCTGTGATCCTTACAGCACAGTCATGATTCTGCAGGCAATGGGGCAGCAGGATAAGCAGTCTTTCAGGCTTAATCTTCTTGCTTTCAGCAAGGACCAGCTGGTTGTTCATGGCGATAAAAGAACTCCTCACCCTGTCCTTGCTTATGCCTATGAATCTGCCGACTAGGACCAGGAGGGGGTAAAGAAAGCGGATAACCACGCCGCGTATCCTGCGGTTAAAAAACAGATTTTTGCCCCTTATGACTGTAAAGACAAGAGTAAGGGCGCCGCCTAGCAGGTAAAGCACTGCACCTGCAAATACTATGGCCATAATAACAGGCAGACTTGGATGGATATTGCTGAAACCTATGTAGGGTATAAGCCAGAGGAGGACCGCCGTTATAATAAGCGCCCCGCAGGTCAGGATGAGGAGCAGGATAAAGGTCCTCTTTTCTGATCTGGTGTTTTTGTCGGTATCTTTTATATCCATTTTACCCTGTCGTCCTTCATTGCTTCCCGAGTATGGTCCCTTCAGGCAGATTAAATCCCATCAAAAAATCCTTTACCGGGAGCCTCTTCTTGCCGGGATATTGAATCTCCTTAACCTCCAGAATCCCCGTGCCCGCTTCGATCCGCATTATTCCTCCGGCAGTGCTGATAAGCCTGCCCGGAACTCCATTGGCTGCCTTCTGATTCTTAAAGGTTGATGAAAAGAGTTTAAGGTTATTATCTCCTATAGTTGTATATGCCCCCGGCATCGGGTCAAGCCCTCGGACCTGCGCCGAAATATCCTTTGCGCTGCCGCACCAGTCTATCCTGCACATTGCCTTGTCGATCTTGTCCGCATAGGTTGCGAGGCCGGAATCCTGGACAGTCTCTTTTATCCGGCCGCCGGTCCAGGCTCTGAAAAATTCCATCAGAAAATCGCCTGACATAGCCGCCAGCCTGTCATGCAAATGGCCCGAGGTCTCATCCTTCAGGATGGGGACCGGCCTCTGATAAAGTACCGGTCCTGTATCCAGGCCGACCTCCATTCTCATGATTGTAAGGCCGGTCATTGATTCATCGTTGAGTATTACCCTTTGTATAGGCGCCGCTCCCCTGTACAGCGGCAGAAGGGATGCGTGTATATTAATAACGCCCCATCCCGGCATCTCCAGCAGCGCTTTTTTAAGGATCTGTCCGAAGGCAACTACTATAACAAGATCAGGGCACAGCTCCCGGACAACCGTCAGAAATCCTGCATCAGAGATCTTCTCCGGCTGCATGACTTTTATGCCATGCCGGAGGGCCAGTTCCTTTACAGGCGATGCGGTAATGTTTCTGCCCCTTCCCCTGGGCCTGTCAGGCTGCGTTACCACTGAAAGGATTTTATGCCCTGCATCAATAAGGCTTTTCAGCGACGGCACCGCAAAGTCGGGTGTACCCATAAAGATTATTCCGGGTCGTTCAGGGAGCGGGGATTTTAAGTTTGGATACATTCTATTTATACCCACGTAATCTTATTCGCTATTTCATAAAGCCTAGAACAACCTGGGCTTAATTTTTTGTTCGAGCCTTAGCATTCAAGGGAAACTAAACCTCCCCCTATCAGGGGGAGGCTGGGAGGGGGTCTTAATAGACTGTGTTCGGGACATATTAAAAATTCAACCCCACCTAAATCCTCCCCTAAAAGGGGAAGAAGTTAATCTCTCCCTGGTCAGGCCTTTTTTTCCATCATCTTTTTTAGCTTTCTCTTGTATATCGACCTCTTGAGGCTGCTGATATGATCTATAAAAAGTACACCGTTCAGGTGATCGATCTCATGCTGAAGACAAACTGCCTCCAGATCCTCCGCTTCAATGTCAAGCGGCTTCCCGTTCCCGTCAATGCCCTTTACCTTTATCCTGGCGCTCCTCTCCACGTCCGCGGAATAATCCACAACGCTTAAACATGCCTCGCAATAGACGATGCTGCCCTCGGCCAGAATTATCTCAGGGTTGATCAGGACATGTGGATTCCGCTTCCCCTCTCCTGGAGAAACATCATAAATAATAAGCCTGATCGGCTGCCCCACCTGAACAGCTGCAAGGCCGATTCCCGGGGCCGCATACATGGTCTCAGTCATCAAATCAATCAGCTTTCGGGTATTTTCATCTATATTTTCAACAGGCCTGGAAACGCTTCTTAACATCGGTTCGGGATAGGTGTATATTTTCATCTTTTCGGTCATTTCTACAATATCACACAAAAAGGGTTATTAATATAAGGAAATACATTCCGTTTTTAAAAGATATTAAATCCTAAAAAGAAATAAATCAAGTTTCGGAGATATATACGCCGGGATAAAATTCTAAAATAATTCTCTAACAGCATCTTGAAACAATCAAAAATAAGACTTATTAATACTCAGAATAACCCAGGATGTTTCATTCATCAGCCGATCCTTTTGGCAGGGTCCCGTATTTTAATCTGATTTTCACTTCATTAGCACTTAAGAAAGGCAACATTATGAACTACAGGACATGGTACTTGACAATTACGATTGGTTTTATTTCTCTTTCGGTGATATTTTATCTTATACAGATCTTAATATTTCATAGATCCCATGATACGCTTTATTACTTTTTTCAGGACCTGTCATTCGTCCCTGTGAATGTCCTCATGGTCACCCTAATCCTGGACAGGCTGCTTAAAAAACGTGAAAAACAGAGCCTATTGAATAAGATGAACATGGTGATAGGCGTCTTCTTTAACGACGTCGGCACAGAGCTTATAAAATTAATAGGCAACTTCATACCGAACATCGGCGAGGTAAACAGCGGGCTCCAGATATCCGCAAAATGGAGTGACAAGGATTTTAATGCTGTCATCAAAAATTTTAATATTAAGCACGATCATTTCGTTCTCAGCAGCGGGAAACTGGATATCTTGAAGGCTTTCCTTCAGAAAAAGGAAGATGGACTTCTCGATATGCTGGCAAATCCCAACCTGCTGGAGCATGACACCTTTACAAACCTGCTCTGGGCGGTCTTTCATGTCGCGGATGAGCTTGCCCATCGTCCGGATCTGAGCGACCTCCCCAAAACCGACCTTGACCATCTTAGAGGCGATATCATCAGGGCATACCTGCTTCTTGTATCTGAATGGGCCGCCTACATGAAACACCTTAAAAAGGACTACCCTTACCTCTTTTCGCTGGCTGTGAGGACAAACCCCTTTAATCCCGAGGCGGAGATAACGGTTTCATGAATGAGTATAAAAAGCTCCGCAGGACTTCGGTCAATATCCTGTGGAGCTTTAATTTTGATATAAATCCTTATCCTTATCTAATAGGTCAGGACGCCATCCACGTAAACATGATAAGAGCCGACGTTAATGGTGCCATTATTAGTCAGGCTGCTAAGGTATGAATTGGCCGTCAGGTCCCAGGTAGTGCCTGTATCCAAAGTCAGATTGACTGTGCCGGCGGCATTGTCCGGGTTGATAGCTCCTTCTAAAGTCGAACCATTGCTCAACGTCGCTGTGATCGAGCCGTAATCATCCACCACGAAATCGCCTACCATATCCTGATTTTCGGCTGTGAAGTGAGTAACGCCGCCGTTTGTGGCCGTTGCGCCCCAGTCGCATTTACAGGACTTTAAAATTATATCCGAGCCGCTAAGGACAACATCCTCAAGTGTAAAATAGCCCTCGTCGTTCGGATTGAGCCGAAAAGGACCGCCGTTTGTTGTAAGACTACCGCCGGTCATCATAAAGGTGCCGGTGTTACCCAACGCATCCCCTGACATGCTCTGATATATCATTACGCCATATTTATCCGTCATTGTTGTTTCCAGATCAGTGTCTACGAGGGTTATGGAGTTTGTCCCTTCTATAACAGCGGTTCCCGATCCGTTCGATGTCAGATCACAGCCCTCGACATAAAACGTACCGGTTGAATAAACACCAACAGATCCGTCACCGGAGACAGTTGCAGTAACCCTGTAGGCGTTGACTTTAGGTTCACCGCTGGCAGTGTCGTATCGGTCAGTGGCAAGGGCGCTGCAATGCGCACCCGAAGTTGTGATTGTACTGTCATAGATGTTTATCGTTCCGCCATAGGTAGCGTCCACGCCACGGGCGGAATCTCCTGTGGTTGTAATAGTGCAGTCGTGAACATTAGCAACCGAACCCTTCTGATATGCAAAGACGCCGTTTGAGCCCTCAGAATCAGAGGTTAATGTGCATCCGGTCAGGTTTATTGTGCTTGCCCCTTCGGCAAGGACGATGGCATTGTTGCCGTAAAAATTACTGTCGTCTGTACTGGAGGTATCCCCTGTCTTGGTCAGAGTGGAATCTTCCAGGGTATAAGTGCCTGCGCCATAGACATATACTGCTGACTCGTCTGTTTCAGTTGCGGCATAGGTCTTGCCCGTCTCAGTCACCGTCCCTCCATTCTGCTCATAGACGCCGGTTTTGGTGCCGGAGGTGCCGCTGTCATCCGTTTCTTCCGTGTCATCCGAATCGTCATCAGATCCGCCTCCGCAGCCGGTCCACATCCATACTCCGAATGAGAGCAAAAACACTATTGCCCATCGAAGAATCATCCCCTTCAAGGTCATCCCCCCCGTAACCGTGTCATTGACAATTGCACCCTCCATCTTTTTATCCATTTTCCCTTTCTCCTCTCTTGATGTTGAACAAAAAAATGCACCGTGAACATTCCTCTTATTGCCGGGGCAAAGACGCTCCAGTAACTTAAATAGTTCTCTTTTATTAGTATTACAGAGGTTATTGCCTGAAACAATAAGCTTCACAACTTCTTCAATTTAATACAATGTATTGTATATATTATATAATTCAGGCCAAAACCGTAACATCATCCATGGACGATTATTAAACGCGGCTTGTCGACGAAGGTTACATAAATTATGCTGATGGCAGAAAAAGCATGAGGACTGTTTTTAACTAACGGAGATAATCTGGAAAATTAAAGAAGAAAGATTTTGAAAAATTTCCACAAGTCGAATGAAAGATGAACGCAGCAGGAAAATAACCCCTCCTATCCTCCCCTTATCTTAATGGGAGGAAGGATAAAGGGCATGATGTAAAGGGATGA
>JBFYXR010000394.1:0-5205 GCA_041310455.1 Desulfobacteraceae bacterium
TACCATATCCTACGGGATTACAGCAGGGGACCGGATTCAACTGAGGAGCGCTGCAGGAGGAGGGGGTAGCATTGTTGCGTCCACGCCTATGACCCCGATTGTAGTCGCGGGGGAAGGTGTAACAGTAGTTGCTCCATAGGTGCACAACAGCCACACCTTTAATACACGCTTGAAATCTGGCCTATCACATCATAGAGTGGCAGCAGGATCGACAGGACGATAAGCCCGAACACACCGCCCAGGATGATAATGGTCAGGGGCTCAAATGAGTTGACCAGGGCCTGGACAGAACGTTTGACCTCCCTGTCATAATAATCACCAAGCCTGTTGAACGAGTCCACCAGGGTCCCGGTTTTTTCGCCGTTTTTTATGGCGCCTACCAGGAGAGAAGGAAAACCGCCGGTATTGTGAAAGCTGTCGGCAATGGGCTGCCCCTGCTGGATCAGGCCGTAGGCCAGTCTGATCCGGTCCTCCAGGTACCTGTTTCCCAGGGCATTATCCTGAAGAATGTCAAAGATGCTTTTGATATTCATGCCGGCATCCTGCATGGTGGCAAAATGATGGCTGAGCCGCGCATAGGCCACATTGGCCAGCACTTCGCCTATGACGGGCACTTTCAGGAGGTATTCATGGATAAGAACCGCCCCCCTGGGTGTTTTTCGAAAAACAAGAAGCAGGATAATAACAAGAATGAGAGCACCAAGGATTTCAGCCCAATTGTTCTGAAGAAAAACGCTTACGCTTAATATAAGCCTGGTAATCTCAGGGAGCGAAATGCCCATCTCGGTCAGCACTGAGGACATCTGAGGCAGGACATAGCCGACCCACACACCGATAACCGCAATGATTACCAGCAGTGTAAAAAGAGGGTAGATGGTAGCTCTTCTGATTGCCGATCTGGTCTCCTCCTTCCATTCCAGAAATGCAGCCAGATCACTTAAACATTTCGGCAGCTTTCCTGTCTCTTCCCCCATCCTGATGATGCTGAGGTCCAGCCTTTCAAAGACCTTTGGAAAGCGGGACATGGATTCATAGAATGTCTTGCCGCTTTCCAGGCCTACCCTTGTTTCCTGGATAATCTTTTTCATGGCCCTGGAAGGCATAAGCATTGAGTCATCATCAAGAGAGGACATGATGGGAAGCCCGAGATTCAATGACTGGGCCAGCCTGTGGTAGAATTCCATGACCATCCTGGGCTTTACGGTATTCAGGCCTAATACAGGCAGATGTTTTTCCCGATGTTCCCTTCCGGATATAAGGGTCAGGCCCTTGCCCTGAAGCCGCAGTTCAACGTCTCTTTCATCAAAAGCGGTTATGGAGCCCTTAAAGATATCGCCTGATTCATTTACTGCCTTATAGAGGTATCTAGGCATATGCGATTACCCTCAGAAGCTCTTCAAGTGTCGTGGTGTGGTCCGCCACATTTTTCAGGGCCTGTTTCAGCATCAGAGTTGTTCCTGATTTGATCGCCCTTTCTTCTATTGCCCTGAGGGACGCCCCGGCTGAGATTAATTCCTCAATGCCGCGGTCAACGGAGAGTGTTTCAAATATGCCTACGCGGCCGGCATAGCCCGTATTATGACAGCTATCGCATCCGACATGTCTGGGCAGCTGCTTCGGGGGCTCCAGACCGTTCTGAAGAAAAATATCAGCCTCCTTTGGTTCAATAGGGGCTGTTTTCATGCATTTAGGGCAGACCCTTCTCAGGAGCCTCTGGGCTACAATCATGGTGAGCGCTGATGCAAGGAGATTAGGTTTGGCCCCGAGATCAAGGAGGCGTGTGATCGCTGAGGCGGCATCATTTGTGTGCAATGTGGAAAGCACAAGGTGACCGGTGATGGACGCCCTCAGGGCCAGTTCCATGGTTTCCTGGTCACGTATCTCTCCTACAAGAATAATATCCGGGTCCTGACGCATGGCCGAACGCAGCGCTATGGCGAATGTGAGGCCTGCCTTGGGATTTACGGCTGTCTGCCGGATTGTCGGTACGACATATTCAATGGGGTCTTCGATGGTCATTACATTGATATCCGGATTAAGGATGTTCATCAATGCAGAGTAAAGTGTTGAGGTCTTTCCCGAACCTGTGGGACCTGTGACGAGTATAAGGCCATAGGGTCTCCGGATAGACCTGTTGAACCTGTCGAGGTCCGCCCCTTCCAGGCCGAGACGGTCAAGGTTGCCTACGACCTTGCTGTATTTTAAAAGGCGCATGACTATTGTCTCCCCGAACTGTGTCGGAAAAGAGGAGACCCTTATATCAATATCGCCGACAGGGCCTTTATACTGAATGCGCCCGTCCTGGGGTATGTTCGAGTTGGAGATGTCCATGTCGCCCATGATTTTAAAACGCTGCACGAGGCTTTTGTGAAAGCTCTTGTGAAAAAGGTAATTCTGGCGGAGGACGCCGTCAATCCTGTAATAGATGCGCGACAGATTTGTGTCCGCGACAATATGGATATCGCTTGCCTCAAGGACTGAGCCCTTATCTATGAGGAGATCGGCGAGTCTTATAATATGGTTTGTATCTATATTTTCCTTGCCAAGTTCGGATCTGGTGATCTTTTCAATATTGTCATCAATTGTCAGGGCGACATTGTAATGGAGATCGATCGCATCTGAAATCCACTCCTTCGGGGCAATGTATGTCTCTACCCTTAAGCCCGTCATCCTGGACAATTCATCCCTGGCAATAACATCAAAAGGATTGGCCATGGCGACCGTTATCACATCGCCTTTTTTTTCAATGGGGAAAAGGTTGTTGTTGACCGCGAAACCTATCGGCACCTGAGATATCAGAGATTCATCAACGGTGACAGCTTTTATGTCCAGTATTTTTGCACCGCTCTGTATGGCTATGGCCATCTGTAATTGTTCCTCGGTTACCCAGTCCAGCCTGAGCAGGACATTTCCGAGGAGCATTCCGCTTTTTTTTGTCTCATCAATAGCCATCTGCAAACGGTTCTCATCAATGAATCCCAGTTCAACAAGAATATCACCTATGCGCTTTTTCATGTTATTCACCCCTTGAGGTTTCTTTTCACCGGGAGGACCCCGGCCCTGACCCGGAAATGTAGGCCCGCAGTATTTGAATCCTGCCTTTAACTGCCTCGGCTTCATCAGGTGTCGATGGCCCGGTTGCCAGATACCTGGAATAATAATCTACAGCTTCATCATATCTTAATAACCTGTCATATAATATCGCCAGATTATAAAGCAGACCGGGATGGTTATTTCTGATCTCTTCTGCATGCCTGTAAAAAGCAAGGGCCTCTTCAGGATTTTCCATGCGTCCTGAGGCCACGCCAAGATGGAAATATTTTCTGAAACTGAGATCCTCATCCGCACCATTGATTTTGTTCAAATGACCTATTGCGTCCCCATTCCTGCCCAGGCCAGTTTCAGCTATTGCCAGATTCAGCAGCAGCCTTGGGTCTGCGGAACCTGAGTGAGGATATTTAGTTAAAAGGTTATAGGCAGACGAATAATCAGCCAGCTCTATATAAGCTGAAGAGAGGTTGCAAACGGCATCGTAATGGTCCGGTATATGCCTCAGGACGTCCTGGTAGATTGCTATTGCATCATCAATCCTGCCGTCCCTGTGCAGCTGCAGCGCCTTTTGAAAAAACCTGTCCATGCCGGCTTCCTCGGGTTGTTCAACCACATCCGTTTTCTCAGGCTGAGCTGACCTTTTGTCGGCCGCATTTTTAATAATATTCTTTTTGGGCGTAACCGCTGGAGGAGCGGTATCAACTGATTTTCCGAGTGCCGGCGCCGGGCTGTTCTGTGTTTTGCCCGCGAGGGCGCCTTTTTCAATATTGCCTGCATCTGCAGTCGATGCCACTTCAGGAACCGTTACTATGGCAGTCATATCCCGTGAGGTTTCCTGCGGAATGGTCTGAAGTATGGAAGGCACATCCGATATTCCTGAATTACGCGCCCATTTTAAGGCTGCAAATCCTGCTGCAGCGGCCGCAACGGCAATTATCGTGAGGATGATCACCCTTCTGACACCCCGGGCTTTACCCGTGGGAAATCCTGCTGAGACCCGGGATTGTTCTTTTGCCCTGCTTTTCCTGAGCGCTTCGTTGAGTAAACTCATGTGAAATTAACCCGATGCTTACAGGTTGAATGATCCATAATCCAATCCAAACAGAAACCAAATCCCTCCCGCTTTAAGGGGGAGGTCAGGAGGGGGTCTTTAAGTTTTACTGATGAACAGCCTTTGCCTCAAATCCCTTTCCTGTTAACTCTTCAGCGATCCTCATTGCCCCTTCCGAGGTTATAAATGCGCCTGTTGAAAGTCTGTATCCCGAATCTTCATCCCCTTCAAGGATGCAGTCATATCCGCTTTCCTTCAGCCTGGAATACCGGGCCGTAAGATCGTCTTTTTTTTGTGAAGCCGCTATTAGAATTGTCCAGGGGGCGTTGATGACGATCCCCTCTGTAATCCCTTTTTCACTCCTGAACTGCTCTGCCGCCTCCACCGAAGGGAATCTTCCCGTAAAAAGCCTGTACCATAGGCTCTCATCCCCGATGTCCACCGGATTCCATTGTACAGGAATGTTTTTCCCTTCATACTGGGGGACCGCTCTCAGGACGTCCGGTTTGTTTTTAAAAGATGCCAGCTGCAGGATAAAGGGATAATGTCCCTGAGGAGTCTCGGCCTGCCGGGCCTTAGGGGATTCGGCATTAACGGCGACTGCCGTTAATGCCGGGCTGTCTGCCGTCTTCTGCCCCTGTTGAACTGATGGAGGTTGCTGTGGCTCAAGAGATACAGCCGGTCCAGCATTTTGATCATGATAAGATCCGGGGATTTCTGTATTAAGAGAAATTTTGGAACTTATCAAAACTGCCGCCAGGATCAATAAACACAATGCTGATAATCCCAGGACTATCTGTCTTTTTACAGGCCGGGAAAGCGCTTTGAAGGATCTTTTCTCTTCCGCCCAGAGATTATTCTCAAGCTCAGCTAACGCCTGGTCCGCATGATATCCTTTAATGACCGTGCTGCCGGAGACATATCCGGACATAAGCGAGTAATCGCATATCCTGTTTATCAGTCTGGGTATGCCTTTTGACGCCCTGTGAATTTTTTTAATCGCCGGTGGTGAGAAACTTATGCCGCCCTTATCTCCCGCCACAAAAAGACGATGGGATATATAGCCCTGAATCTCGGATTTTTTCAAAACCTCCAGCCGGCAG
>JBFYXR010000397.1:0-4356 GCA_041310455.1 Desulfobacteraceae bacterium
TCAAGGGGGATGGTCCTCGCGGCCACCGATGCCTCCGGTGTTCACCTTATAGCCCCGGATGTCAATACTGCACCGGGCAGCAAGGTAAAGTAACCAGGTTAGACAATAACAACCTACTTCAAAGGTCATTATGCTATCTTCGTAATCTTTTCATAGATTATCCTCTTTTTGCTTGACACTTGGCAGAATTGTATTTTATTCTTCCCAATTGTTTAGGACTTGGCTCTTTTGCAGACCCGTTTACCTCATGGAAGTATTCCAATGTCGATTAGACGGCGCGGCTTGAGCGTTTACAAAACTTTTTTATCGGAGGAGAGTGCTTTGGCTAAGGGGACAGTAAAGTGGTTCAGCAATAAAAAAGGGTATGGCTTCATCGCGCATGAGGCCGGTAAGGACATTTTTGTCCATTATTCATCCATAAACTCAGACGGTTTCAAGACACTCTCTGAAGGGGAGGCAGTGACCTTTGAGGAGGAAGATGGTCAAAGAGGGCCGGTCGCCAAGAACGTTCAAAAGGTTTAGCTGGTTTGGAGGATTAATCCTTTAAGTCATCTCGGAGATTTTCGGGATGCCTTTTTATTTAATTATGAAAATTGCCACTTTCAATGCAAACTCCATCAGGTCAAGGCTGGAGATCATCTGCGACTGGATAAGGGCCGAACAGCCGGATGTGCTCTGCCTTCAGGAGACAAAGGTTCAGGACAGGGAGTTCCCGTCTGATGCCTTTACCGACCTGGGATACCTCGTTATCTTCAAGGGCCAGAAGGCCTACAACGGGGTAGCAATCATATCCAGGCAGCCTTTCAATAATATCCGATTGGGCCTGAAGGGGACCGAGGATGAACAGGCGCGTTTTATCAGCGCGGATGTCAATAATGTCCATTTCATAAATGCCTACGTGCCGCAGGGTTTTGCGCCCGGAACCGACAAGTTCAGGTATAAGCTTGCGTGGCTGGAGGACCTTTTGTCTCATATCAAGGGCAACTATGATCAGGGCATGCCTGTAATCCTCACGGGTGATTTCAATGTGGCCCTTGAGCCCATCGACCTCTATGATCCTGCAGGCATGAAGGGGGAGGTCGGTTTCCTTCCGGACGAACAGGCAATGATAAGGAAAATCATGGAATGGGGGTTTATTGACATCTTTCGCATGCACCACGGGGAGGGAGGCCATTATACCTTCTGGGATTACAGGATACCCAACGGCTTCAAAAGGAATATGGGCTGGAGGATAGATTATATATTTGCCACAAAGCCCCTTGCTGAAAAATCAACCCGCGCCGTAATAGACAAAGAACCAAGGACAAGGGAAAAGCCCTCTGATCATACATTCCTTGTGGCTGAATTTGACCTGTAATACATATCCTTGCGGTTCCAGATTATATGATCTGCCGGCAACCGAATGCTGCTGGCTGAAATCTAAATATTTTTCGAAGGACACAGGTCCTTTATACGGCATAAATCATGCCTGGGCTTCCTGGCTGCGCAGACCTCCCTCCCGTGATAGATTAGGATGTCCGAAAACCTCCGCCACCTGTCCTCTGGAAGCAGCTTCTGCAGGTCCGCTTCTATCCTGTCAGGGTCTTCATTTTCACTTAACCCCAGCCTCATTGCAAGCCTCTTTACATGGGTGTCTACAACAACTCCGGGGATGCCAAAGGCCGCGCCAAGGACGCAGTTGGCCGTCTTTCTCCCGACGCCGGGGAGCTTCAGAAGTTCTTCCATGGTCTCGGGGACCTCTCCCTTATACATATCCAGCAGCCCCCTGCAGCATCCTGTAATGGATTTTGCCTTGTTCCTGAAAAATCCGGTCGGCCTGATATCCGCTTCAAGCTCCGCAACCGGGACATTAAGAAAATCCTTCGGCCCCCTGTACTTTCTAAAAAGTGTCCGGGTGACCGTGTTGACCTGTTTATCCGTGCACTGTGCGGACAGGATGGTTGCAATAAGCAGCTCAAAAGGGCTGGCATATTCAAGTGCGGTTTTTTCATGGGTATAAAGGGGGTCAAGTGTCTCAAAGATCTTCTTTGCCCTGTTTTTCTTTTTGTCGATTCCTTCCATAACCCTCAGCCTCCGGGATATTTAATAAAGCGTATGCACTTGCAGAATATTGTCGGCAAATTGTATAATTGCCATTCATTCATGTAAATCATTTTGACAAAAGAACGGCATTAAGGCAACTTTAATTTAGCAATCAGTCATTAAACCGTTTGTTTCAGGGAAATCAATCATGGAGAAAAGACCTATAAGGATGAGTGGACGCACGGCAAACTGCCTTTTATTTTTATCGGGTATTTTTATTCTCTGGTTTTTTTCCTCAACCTCTTTGGCTGAAGAGGCAAAACAAAATAAAACGGACAGGGAAATTTATTTACAGGCAGAAAAGGAAAAGGAGGACACAATGGCGGATTCACAAAAGCTGAATGACCAGGAAGGCAGGTGCCTTCTCGGGGTGGCAAGAAAGACAATCCAACAGGAACTTTTCAAAGACAAGGCGTCAAGTCAACCGGCTGAAATGGATTCCCCGAAATTCGCTGAAAGGCGCGGCACCTTTGTCACCCTGACAATCAATGAGGGCCTCAGGGGCTGCATCGGCCATATCATACCGCAGGAGAGCCTTCTTGAGGGGATAAGGGAGAATGCCGTCAATGCCGCATTTAAAGACCCGAGGTTCAATCCCCTCTCTAAAAAGGAATGGGACAGTGTGAAGATCGAGATCAGCATCCTCACGGACCCGAAGCCCCTTGAATATACCGACGGGGATGATCTGCTGAAAAAGATCCGGCCGAATATCGACGGGGTGATTATTAAAAAGGGGTACTACCAGGCCACCTTTCTGCCCCAGGTCTGGGAGCAGCTGCCGGACAAAAAGGAATTCTTCACACACCTGTGCCTCAAGGCAGGCATGGACGGCAATGAGTGGAAGAAGGGGAAGCTGGAGGTCTATACATACCAGGTGCAGGCATTTGAAGAGGATTAAATGTACCGGCGTCTCATACTCTGGTCCATAATCGGGACAGGCATATCCTCCATTACTGTTCAGCTTGTCGTAATACGGGAGCTGCTCACCCAGTTCCAGGGCAATGAGATGACCATCTCAGTGGCTGTTTTCAGCTGGCTGCTGCTGACCGGGATCGGGAGCTACTCTGCCAGGCTTGTTAAATCCTCCTCTGTCACACTGTATTCCGTCCTGGCCTTCCTTGCCGCCATACTCCCCCTCCCCCAGGTCATCATGATAAGGCATTTCAGGGAGGCCGCCTTTATCCACGGGGTTTCGCCCGGTTTCTACCATATCTTTATTTTTATCCTTGCCGCCATAGCCGTTTACTGCCTCTTGTCGGGATTCATCCTCCCCTGGTCATTGAGGGTATTAAAGGCCACCGGATATGACTCAACCTCCGGCGACATCTATATTACTGACAACATCGGAGACCTCTCCGGCGGCATAATATTCAGCTTTATCCTTGTCTACTGGGCAACGCCCTTTCAGGCGATCGCCATAACCTCCGCCCCCTCCATCCTGATTGCCCTGACGCTGATGTATCTCAGGGGCAGAAGATATCTGCTGACAGGCTCGTTAATATTGACTGCCGGCTTCTACCTCCTCTGCCTTAATACCGGGATTGAGGTCTCCAGCCTTTCAGGCCAGTACGGGGAGATTGTGAAATACATAGAATCACCCTATGGCCGGATCGTAATTACCGGTGAAGAGTCCCAGCATACATTCTGGGAGTCAGGTCTCCCCCTGTATTCTGATGAGAATATCATGGAAAGCGAGGAACGGATCCACTACCCCCTGAGCCAGCTGAAACAGGTTGAAGATATCCTTGTCATATCCGGCGGCCTGGGCGAGACCCTTGATGAAGCAGAGAAACACCGGCCCGGCCATATCGATTACCTGGAGCTTGACCCATGGCTTACCGGCGCCGCTGAGGGTCTGGGGCTTTTGAAAAAAAAACCCTTTCTTGACATCATCAATGCTGACGCCAGGAGTTTTTTAAAAGGAACCGGGAAAAAATACGACGCGATTATCATAAACCTCCCGGACCCTGACACCTTCCAGATAAACAGGTTTTTTACAGGCGAATTCTTCGATCTTGCCAAAAAGGCCCTTAACAGGGGCGGGGTACTGTCCTTCGGGCTGGAGTACTCGGAGAATTATATCAGCAGCATCAAGCGCAAGAAGCTCTCCTCCATGTACAACACAGCCCTGTCCCGTTTCAAACACGTGGAGATAATCCCCGGCGCCAGGGCCTATTTTTTATGCAGCGACTGGGAAATCTCCCTGGATATCCCGGGCCTTCTGAGGGAGAAATCCATATCCACGACATATATCGAGGGCTTCTACCAGGGCAA
>JBFYXR010000398.1:0-4202 GCA_041310455.1 Desulfobacteraceae bacterium
AAAAACCGGTTGCTGGCTGATTTTCTAACTGTATAACTCCACAGATTGAATGTTATGCGGTTAACTTCCCAATTGAAAATTACTAAAAACTACCGGAATACAGGTCAATCGGATGTAAGACAAATTTGAGACTTTAAATATGATGTGTTTTCAGTTATCCCCTTGGGGCAGCTGAAAATATTTGGCAGCTATAGTCGGGAGGATATATCCGGAATGGGGAAAAAATCAATGGTTTTTTTCGCTGAAAGGCAGCGACTAATGGTTCATTGTTCAAGGTTCACGGTTCACAGTTCATGGTTCACAGTTCGAGGTTCATGGTTTGGCACGGATTCAGCCGGCATCAGATCAATAAAAGATTTGAATATGTTGTTGAAAAAAAAATGTTTAGGTAATATATGTTATTCCATAATGATTTAAAAGAGATATATATGCTAGTGTTCATCCGAAAATACTAATTTTCGGATTCAAGCTGTCAGCTGTCAGCATTCAGCTTTCAGTGAAAGGCTTACAAACCAGTCGGTTAGCTGAGTACTGATCGTCCTGCCCTGGCAGGACTGAACGCTCTATCCATAAATGCCTTGTTTATGGATGGAGAATAGGCTTGGATTTAATAAAGACAGGCAACACAGGGGAATAAGACCATGAGCATCGAAAATATAATGACAAAAAAGATTGTCACCGTTGAACTGGATGATACGCTTGGAACGGTCAAAGATATATTTGACAATCTCAAGTTTCATCACCTGCTTGTTGTCGAATCCGGCAAACTTATAGGAGTTGTTTCAGACAGGGATCTTCTCAAGGCAATAAGCCCCAACATCGGAACCATAGCCGCGACGGACAGGGATGAGGCGACCCTCAATAAAAAGGTCTATCAGATCATGACCCGAAAGCCAGTTACACTGCGGCCCCATGACCCGATTGGCGATGCCGTTGACCTTTTCAACACACAGAGGATCTCCTGCGTCCCTATCGTGGACAGGGAATTCAGGCCGGTCGGGATACTGACCTGGCGGGATATCCTCAGGGCCATCGTCAGAAAGCGGTAAAGGATTACAGGTTGAAGGGCACTATAATCAGACTGCATGAGTGATATCTCCAGATTGTCGCGCCAGCCGGAAGCCGAGGTCCATACTCATTTTAAATCCTGGATTCCGGCCTTCGCCGGAATGACGGCAACGAGACATTATTCTTTGGGTAATCAAACAATATTTTGGTTTTAATGGAAACTGATAATACAGATAACATAAAGGCAGACGAACCGGACGAGGGTTCCGCGTTTCAAAGGCCCAGGATATTTACCGTAAGCGCCCTGACAGGAGAGATAAAATCCCTCCTTGAGGAACGCTTCGATTTTATCTGGGTGGAGGCGGAGATCTCCAACTTCAGGTCGCCCTCCTCGGGTCATTATTACATGGTCCTCAAGGATGAGGACTCGCAGATCAGGGCTGTCATGTTCCGTCCCCAGACCAGGTATCTGGGTTTTACGCCTGAAGACGGCATGAAGGTCATTGTCAGGGGAAGGATAAGCGTGTATGAGCCCCGGGGTGAATACCAGATCCTTCTCGATTATATCGAGCCCCTTGGTGTCGGGGCCATGGCCCTCGCCTTCGAGCAGCTGAAGAAAAAGCTTGCCGCCCAGGGCGTATTTGATGAAAAGATAAAAAAGCCCCTCCCCTTCCTCCCGCAGCATATCGCGGTTATTACATCTCCGACCGGCGCGGCCATAAGGGATTTTCTTAAGATCATCCGCAGGAGATTCGCGAATATCAGGATCACCATCATACCGGTCAAGGTCCAGGGCGAAGATGCGGCGCCTGAGATGATCGAGGCTCTAAAGACCGCCAACCGCGAACTGGATGCGGATATTATAGTGCTGACCAGGGGCGGCGGCTCCCTTGAGGACCTGTGGGCCTTTAACAGCGAGGACCTTGCCCTCGCAATAAGGGCCTCGGATATCCCGGTCGTATCCGCTGTGGGCCATGAGATAGACATCACCATCTCCGATCTCGCGGCTGACTTCAGGGCGCCTACCCCCTCTGCCGCGGCGGAGATGATAGTGGCTGAAAAAGAGGGGCTATACAGGGAGCTTGATAAGATCAGGGAGCACCTGAAATCAGTCTTCAGCGCAAGGGTGCGCAGCCTGAACCAGACTGTCATAATGCTTAAGAAGGGCCTGAGAGATCCGAAGAGGAGGCTTGCCGACTCATGGCTGCGTCTTGATGACCTTAACACCCGGCTTGTCAGGTCGGCATCCCAGGCGGTTTCGGAAAAAAAAACGATGCTCAGCGCGGAAGAACGCGCCCTTTTATCCCATTCACCCGAAAAAATGATCTATTCCCTGGGCCGGACGCTTATCTTTAATAGACATATGCTCGAACATGTTATATTCAAGCTGTTGCATGAAAGGTCAATGGGTCTTGACCTCCTGGCCGAAAAGATAAAGACACTCGGCCCCTATTCCGTGCTCGAAAGGGGCTACGGCATAGCAATGAAGCTCCCTGAAAAAAATGCACTCAGGTCTATCGCGGGCCTTGAGCCCGGTGATGCGGTCAGGATAATGCTCAATGACGGTGAACTCGACTGCAGGATAGAGAAGATCAGACAAAAAGGAAGTTAAAATTACATGAGATTTTTATCTGTTGTGTTCTTATCATTAGTAAGTTTTTTAATGACGCCGGTAAACGCTGAATCACTCTCGGTTTCGGATATAACCTTTTCCTCTGACAAGATGGCGCGCGGAGATGTCATCCTTTTAACCATCAGGGCAGGCAGGGAAGCGATGCCCCGGGTTACCTGGATGAACAAGGAAATTGCGCTTGTTTATAGCGGGACAGGCGCTGCATGGAAGGGATTTCTGGCAGCAGATCTGAATCAGAAAAAAGGGAGCTATAAGGCCCTTATCCAGCTTTCCTCATCGGGTTTTGACAAAACCTTTACAATCCGGATAACCGACAAGGATTACGGGGTACGCAACCTGACCCTTCCCAGGGAAAAGGTGGAGCTGGACGCCGAATCCCTAAAAAGGGTGAAGGAAGAGGCGGCAGTTGTGAATGCCCTGTGGGGCGCACAGGAGCCTGTTCCGGCGTGGAAGGGTGCTTTTCTAATGCCTGTTGACGGAGACGTTGTGGGGACATTCGGCAAGAGGAGCATCATCAACAACATGGAGAGGTCTCCTCACACAGGGGTGGATCAGAAAGGCGAAACCGGAACCCCTGTCAGGGCCATCAACAGCGGCAGGGTCGTTCTTATTGCCGATCATTTCTTCACCGGAAACTCTATCTTCCTTGACCACGGCGGAGGGGTCATAAGCATGTATTTCCATCTCGACAGTGCGCTTGTCAGGGACGGGGAGACCGTTGGCAAAGGGCAGACCATCGGCCTCGTGGGGGCAACAGGCCGGGTAACAGGGCCTCACCTCCACTGGGGAGTAAGGGTGAACGGTGCAAGGGTTAACCCCCTGGCGCTGATAGACATGAGCAGGGGATTGGAGGAATAATGGCACAGAAAAATTTTGAGACATCAATAAAGAGGCTGGAAGAGATTGTCCATGACCTTGAAAAGGGCGATCTGCCGCTGGAGGATTCCCTCAAGGTCTTTGAAGAGGGGATGGGCCTGATCAGGTTCTGCTCCAAAAAGCTTGAAGAGGTGGAGCAGAAGGTCACCATGCTGGTCAAGGAGAGCGACGAAAAATACTTGCACCAGCCCTTTGATATGGAAAAGAATGAAGAGGAATGAACCATGGATCTGAAGGCCTATCTTGCCGATAAAAGGGCAATAGTGGATAAGGCGCTTGAAGAATACCTGCCCGGGCCCGAGGGGCCTGCCGGTGAACTGGTCAAGGCCATGAACTACAGCGTGTTTGCGGGAGGCAAAAGGCTCAGGCCGATACTGTGCATGGCCGGCGCCGAGGCTGTAGGAGGCGACGGGGCAAAGGTCCTCCCCGCTGCATGCGCGCTCGAACTCATACACACCTACTCCCTGATACATGATGATCTTCCTGCAATGGACAACGATGATTTGAGGAGGGGAAAGCCCACAAGCCACAAGGTCTTTGGCGAGGCTATGGCCATCCTGGCCGGAGACGGGCTCCTTACCGAGGCGTTTAACATGCTGGGGAGTCTTGACGTCCGGGGTCTTCCTGCCGGCGCCCTGAAAAGGATCATCAGTATTATAGCGACGGCATCAGGCTGGCAGGGCAT
>JBFYXR010000399.1:0-2653 GCA_041310455.1 Desulfobacteraceae bacterium
CTGCCCTCTGATTCCTGCCTTCTGAGTTCTGGTTTTACAGGCCCTGCGACCTGTCTCCTCCGCGGGCCCTTTTTTCTTGTCCGCGCAGGGTCTGTTTTTATAAACGACCGTTTTAGTCTTCATGCAGTAGATCGCCTGAAATGTCCTGCAGCTCGAAGATCCGTCAAGTGCCTTATCCTTCGGCCACTCCGCGTATATGCAGTTCATGTCACAGAATTCCATAGATATTTTTAACCACGTTTGTTTTTCCCCCGGGGCTGAGCGCAGAGCGTCTTTCCGGCGAAAGCCGGAATCCGGAAGTTCAAGCCTTAATGCGTATCAGAGGTTGCCCTTTACACCGGATAATGCCTCCGGCATGATGGTTATACATCATACCGTTCTGTGAAGATTGTTCAATCCCTGGAAATATTTTTATTGTTCGGCCCGAAAAGGTTCAACTGCTTTTCCACTTGATTATCTTCTTCACGCGCCCTTGAAAGCACTTCTTGAGATTGCAGCATGCCATCGCCACGGACATGGACCACCTGAATGCCTCTCTTTTCAAGAGACCTGCTCACAAGATGATAACGGTGGCAATTCAAGGGATTCTCTTCGCTGCACATCAGGGCAATCCGGAATTGAATGGAACCCCTGACCAGCCTTTCAATTCCATCGCGGAACCCGGGGGTCTCGGCGATGTATGCGTATACTACATGTCCTTCGGAATCATAAAACCTGGAATCATCCGGTTTTCCTCCAAGCCTGTCCCCCAGGTACAGGTATCTTACCCCATGTTCATGAAGTGTATCTTTTATTGAGGCCTTATTAAACCGGGAGGCGAACCTGGAATAGGGCCTGGAACGTATATCGACAACTATTTCGATAAGGTTATCTTTAAGCAGCGCAATAAACTTCTCCAAACCATGGTTGGAATGGCCTATTGTAAAAATAGTTGCCTGATCAACCGGTTCGTTTCCCATCATCAGCTGTTAAGATCAATGCGATCGAATCCCGGGCGGATAAAACCCCTCGCATCAGGGAAATCAGTTTCTATTCTTTTTCTCAGCCTGCTCAGATGGGTTATGATGACCGGTATATCAGGGACGGGGAGATGGTTGTGTATAATCCCCCATGCAGAAATGGATCGATCAATCCCGATAAGCGCCACCTTGGCAGAACCGTCCGAATCCCTGGCATATTGTTCCACTCCTTCCATGGGCGCCCCTTGTTCTTCCATCTGGCCTGAAATGGCCCTCATCATCTTCACACAGATCTGATTCTGATACCACCGGACCACTTCCATGGCATATTCAAGATCATCCTTTTCAGGGTCTTCATGATTTACTGCAGAAGGAAGGGGTCCCGGTCCTTGGTTCGCGTCTTTTTCAAACAGGGGCTCCGCCCCGGTGAACCAATCATCGGCCATGTCACTGTAAAACATGGCGGCCCGGGAGATTTCGGTCCCCTCTGCAGCTTCTATTACGGATCGGTCATCGTCTTCATCATGGCCTATTGCATCCAGGTCTATGCCTTCAGCCTCTGCCCTCTCCTTTGCCATTGCAAGTGTCCCTTCAAATATGTCCGAAAGTTTTTTCCAGAAGGCCTCGTTATGGAGATCCCTGCTTTCCGGGTCAGCGAATTCCTCTTCAGCAATGGAATAGTTGAGGCATTTTGAGGTCTGCGTGCATCGCTCGCACCATCTGTCGCAATAGTTATAGATACCGCTGATAAAATTTTTATCAGCGGCCATATCTTTTAAATTTTTGCTTTTCATAGCACTATGATCATCCCCATAATTCTATTGCCCCACCTGAGTGGGAAAGGGTGTCTATAATTTTCCTCGCCCCTTGAGGGAGAGGATCTCGGTGAGGGAAAAAGAAGTTATTTTTAACATTATACTCCCTGTGTGACAATATTCATTTGAATATTAACATGTAATAAATAGCCACGCTTATTTCGTTTGACATGCCATGCTGATTTCTCAATACTGCATTATGCGGGAGATTAAGGGTCATACTGTAAAACGGGGGTTTTGAAATGGATCCTGGAAATATAATCTCAGCGGCACGGGGTATTGCGCCGGCTGATCTTCTGATCAAAGATGTCCGCCTGGTCAACCTGTTTTTAGGTGAGATCATCAGCACCGGTGTTGCCGTCCATGGCGGGAAGATAATCGGGTTCGGCGATTATGAGGCTCAGGAGATAATCGATGGCCGGGGCCGATACCTTGCCCCGGGATTGATTGACGGCCATGTCCATATAGAAAGCTCCATGCTGAGCCCTGCTGAATTCGCCAGGGCGGTGGCGCCCATGGGCACGACCACAGTGATTGCAGATCCCCATGAGATTGTAAATGTGATGGGGCTGGATGGCTTGAACGATATTGTCAATGCCTGTGCGGGCCTGCCGCTGGATGTCTTTTTCATGCTTCCCTCCTGTGTCCCCGCGACCCACCTTGAGACATCCGGGGCAGCTGTTTCGGCTGATGACATGCGCAGATGGATCGACAGCCCTCAGATCCTGGGCGTTGGCGAGATGATGAACTTTCCCGGTGTCCTGTCCTGTGATCATGCAGTCCTTGAAAAAATACTGGCGGCCGGGGTAAAGCGAGTTGACGGGCATGCACCCCTATTGAGCGGTAAGGACCTGTCCGCCTATATTGCAGCAGGCATAC
>JBFYXR010000403.1:0-6265 GCA_041310455.1 Desulfobacteraceae bacterium
GCGCCTATCCTTTTCCGTACAGGTATTTCATGAAGGATCAGTCAAAATTGAAAGCAAAATACCAACTCAACAGGAAACCGGAAACCAAGCCATTCCGGCTGGTGAAATATTACGCTGTTACCAGCTTTGTGGTCTTGATAGCCATCAGCATTCCATTCGCCATCTTTATCTCAGAAGGCGCCAAGGATATCCTTGTGAAGGATTTTTTCAAGGATTACAGGAATACAATCGGAGAAAATCTTAACAACGTGTTTTCAGAAAATTTTCTCCGGCCTGTTTTATCCATATATGGAGGACTTGATCTCAGTAATGAAGCACAGCAGAAACTGCTGGACGAAAGGATGCGATTTGCCATAAGAGGCACGAATATAGAGCTGCTCAAGATCATTGCGAAAGAAGACGGCACGGTAGTTTACAGCACTGATCCAACCCTTATCAGGGAGAAAGTTGTTGAGACGCCGGAGTACATAAAGGCGGTGAACGGCGTATCATCCTCCAAGCTGATATCGGAGGGCAAGGGCCTTTGGGGCCTGTGGGCAATGAAGATAGGAGGGATGAAGAAGGTCAGGGCATATATCCCCATAACCCTTATCCTGGAATCAACAGGGGAAGAATATGTTGCGGGCATCTTTGAAATAATCCTGGATCAGACCAAACAATACAACTCTATCCTGAAACTGCAGTATTATATCTTTGGCGTCTTTCTCTTTATTATGGCCCTTATCTTTTTTGCGCTGCTGTATGTTGTTCATAATGCAGAGGAGATTATCCGGACAAGGGCGGCTGAACAAAAGGAGCTTGAGGATCAGCTTCATCTTGCCGAACGCCTCGCGGCCCTTGGACAGATGGTGGCAGGCGTCTCCCATGAGATAAAGAACCCCCTTGGGATAATCCAGAGCACCGCCGAGCTTCTGAGCGGGATGAACCAGTCGAATGAAAAGCAGAAGAGACTTTCACTCGTCATCAAGGAGGAATCCATAAGGCTTAATAATATTGTTACGGAATTTCTTGACTTCGCGCGTCCCTATGAACTGAACATCCAGGAATGCAGGCTGGATGAGATCATAAAAAAGAACACCTCATTTCTGGAGCAGGAACTGGACAAAAGGGGGATAAAGGTAAAGGACAACTTCGAAGGCAGGGACCTGACGATCCAAGCCGATCCGGAGCGTCTTTATCGTGTGTTTATGAACCTGATCATCAATTCCATCCATGCCGTAAAGGATTCAGGAGAGATAAACATAAGGATTGATGAGGAGAAAAACGGGTATCTTGTCAAAATAGAAGACACGGGAACAGGGATTAACAGGGAAAACATGAAAAAGATTTTCGACCCGTTTTTTACCACCAAGGAAAAAGGAAGCGGGCTGGGTCTTTCAATTGTAAGGAATATCATAGAAGGGCATGAGGGAACTATATCCATTGAAAGCGATGAGGGCGCAGGCACGCGGGTGACCGTCTATCTCCCGAAAAGGAAGTAGATCAATGCCGAATTGAGGTTTTGTTATGGAAACGATCCTGATAATAGATGATGAGAAAAACTACCTGATTGTGCTTGAGGAGCTGCTGGGCTCCGAGGGGTATGAAGTTATTGCGGTTGACAGTTCCATCCAGGCCCTTGAACATATCGGGAATCCTGATCTGGACTTGGTTATCACCGACATGAAGATGCCCGGGATATCCGGCATGGAACTGCTGGAGGAGATAAAAAAGATAAATTTTGAACTGCCGGTTATCGTGATGACAGCCTACGGCACCATTGAGATGGCTGTCAATGCGATGAAAAAGAACGCATATGATTATATCACCAAGCCATTTCGCAATGATGAGCTGAAGCTCACCATAAAAAAGGCACTTGAGAAATACAGGCTTGTAAAGGAAAACAGGCTTCTGAACGAGGCCCTTTCCGACAAGTACAGGTTTGGAAACATCATCGGAAAGAGCAAGCCCATGATGGCGATATATGACCTCATCAGCAAGGTCTCCAGGTCCAGGGCATCGGTAATGATAACCGGGCCCTCCGGGACCGGAAAGGAGCTAATTGCCAATGCCATTCATTATAACAGCCCGAGAAAAGACCGGCCCTTTATCTCCATCAACTGCGGCGCCCTTACAGAGACCCTGCTTGAAAGCGAGCTCTTCGGTCATGAGAAGGGGTCGTTCACCGGCGCTATTGCAATGAAAAAAGGCAGGTTTGAGCTGGCGGACGGCGGGACGCTTTTTCTCGATGAGGTCGGCGAGATGCCTCCTTCCCTGCAGGTCAAGCTTTTAAGGGTGCTCCAGGAGATGGAATTCGAGCGGGTCGGCGGGACAAAGACCATAAAGGTGGACGTCAGGATACTTTCCGCGTCAAACCGGGATATAAAGGACGATGTGGTAAACGGCCTCTTCAGGGAAGACCTCTTTTACAGACTTAATGTCATCCACATCGAGGTCCCTTCTCTGAAGGAGCGCGGAGAGGACATCAGGATGCTGGTGGACTATTTTATCGACAAGTACAGGGACAATGAAAATAAGAAGGTAGATCTCAGCACCGAGGCGTGGAAGGCCCTCTATAACTACAGCTGGCCGGGAAATATAAGGGAGCTTGAAAATATAATCGAACGGGCCGTGGTCTTAGACTCAACGGGTGTTATCGGCATTGAAAATCTTCCTGAATACCTGACGGAAAAGGACGAAGAGCTGGATGTCGACAGATTTGTCCCTATAGATGCCCCTCTTCAGGAAACACTGGAGCAGATCGAAAAGAAGCTGATATTAAGGGCCTTGAAGAGGTGCAATAATGTCCAGTCCCATGCTGCTGAGATGATAGGAATAAGAAAAAATCTCTTTCAACACAAAATGAGAAAGTACAATATCACTGTTTAGCGGTACAATATTTTGTACCTAGTAATTGCGCAAGTATTTAAATGAGTTATGGGCTAATAAAATTCCTGACCTGTTGATAAGGTACAAAATATTGTACCGGATGGATCGAGAGGAAAGGTTTCAGGTCCTTTGTGTGTTTCAATATAATGTGTAAAAACAATATGTTGCAAAATAATTTTATTTTGGTCTGGCTTTGGCACTGATATTGCTATTAGTAAAGACAGAAATAAGCTTTTTCAGCTTTTTCCTCCTAGACAAGAGAACCAGCCTTCCGTGATCAGGCTGGTTCTCTTCTTTTTTGCCTATACTCTTATCCTTAATACCCCAGCCTTCTTAAGGCCCTTGTGTCCCTGCTCCAGTTCTTTTCCACACGGGCATAGAGCTCAAGAAAGACTTTTATCCCGAAAAATTTTTCCAGGTCCAGGCGCGCCGCGGTGCCTATCTCTTTTATCTTGGCCCCTCCGTGCCCGACAATTATCGCCTTTTGAGATTGCGTTTCCACATGGATTACAGCAGAAATCCTTAACAGGTCCTTATCAGACGCCTCCTGCATCTGTTCGACCGTGACCGCCGCGGAATAGGGCAGTTCGTCCCTGGTGTGAAGGTATATCTTTTCTCTGATTATCTCCGCGACAAGGAATGTCTCGGGCTGGTCTGTAATCATATCACCGGGAAAAAACTCCGGCCCGGGCTTCAGGCTCTTCCTCAACTCTTGCATCAGGATGTCTATCCCGTCTCCCTTTAATGCTGACACGGGGATGATAGAGTCAAAGACGGCCTCTTTGCCGTAGTGATCGAGGGTTTTAAGTATTTTTTCCTTTGAAGCGGTGTCTATCTTGTTCAGCGCCAGGATCACAGGCCTTTTAACCATGCCCTTAAGGGCGGACAGGATTGTTGATATTTCATCATAGGGCCTGTAGATTTCTGTTACCACCATGATGATGTCCACCTCGGAAATTGACTCAATGGCTGAAGAGACCATGCTCCTGTGAAGAAGTGTCTTTGTACTGTGTATGCCGGGAGTATCCATGAAGGCCATCTGATACCCGCTCCCGTGGTATATGCCCGTGAGTCGGTTCCTGGTCGTCTGAGGTTTGGGGCTGACGATCGATACCTTGGTCCCCAGTATCCTGTTCAAAAGGGTGGATTTGCCTACGTTAGGGGGGCCCACAATAGCGATAAATCCCGATAAAAAGCTTTTATTGTTCTCGATCATTATTTTTTAGTCCTGTTAGCAATCTAAATTAGTTTATATCATTTCTCTTTTCCAGCATTGCAAATAAGGTAGGCCCATGGCATAGGGATCAAGGTAAAAAATCATTATAAAATATCTTTTTCATAACCCTTTACGCCTTGGGCCTTACCCCTTGCGCCCCGCGCCTTGTTTTATATCATCGACCTCGATCCTCCCGGGAGGTATGGAATCGTCAGGCCTGACATAGATGATCCTCGCCCCTGTCTTTTTCTCTAAAAGGCGCACACCCTCATTTTTATAGCCCCTTACCAGTGGGATTTCTCTCCTCGGTGTCCTTATGCCTATAGATGCGGCACGATTGAATTCCGGCAGGAAGGCCCCGATCCTCTTATGATGGATATATGAACGGACAAGGAAGCCGAAGGCGCTGTGCCACGGACCTGCCAGTATCTCACCGTCGCGGAGCAGGGAGGGAGATGACATCAGGCCTATCCTGATTACAGGGATGCCGCTGCTTTCGAGCCTTGAGCAGCCCTCCCCGCAGAGCCTTACTGCCTGTTCAAGTGCCAGGGGGATGTATCCTCCGGAGGTATACATTGATGCAAGCTCTGTATCCCTGATCACAACAGCCGGATAAAGCCGTGCCATATCAGGGTTCAGACCGATTACCTTACTGATGGTATCATTAAATATAGACTCAGAGTCGCCAGGCAGCCCGGGCATCAGCTGGACTCCGACCTTGAAGCCATGCTGCTTAAGCAAGGCAACGGCCAGGACAGTGTCACGGGATGTGTGCCCCCTTTTTGAAAGCATGAGGACACTGTCATTCATGGACTGCACCCCCAGCTCAACGGTGGAGACGCCGAGACTCTTCATCAGCTCAAGGCGGCCTTCTTCAATGCTGTCAGGCCGCGTGGACACCCTTATGGAATGGAAAAGCCCCTTTTCCAGGTAGGGAGCTACCGCTTTAAGGACCTCCACCATCCTTGCCTGAGGGATGTTTGTAAAGGTCCCGCCATAAAAGGCCACCTCTTTAGTATGGGCGGATAGATATCTCGGCGACTCCAGGGAGGTGTCGAGTATTTTTTTTATACAGGATACCTGCACCGGGTTGATTGACTGATCGGTTATCTTATCCTGACGGCAGTAAATGCATTGAAAAGGGCATCCCTGGTGAGGAATAAATACGGGCACAATCAGATGTCTTGATTCTTTTGTGACAGGCAATTGAATGCCTCCCTCGCAGCCTTTTGCTCTGCCTCTTTCTTGCTCTTGCCCTTTCCATCCGCGATTTTTTTACCGTTTAAGAGCACGGCAACCGTAAAGGTTTTATCGTGGGCAAGGCCTTTTTCCTCAACAAGGAGATATTCAGGGAGCAGCTTGTATTCCTCCTGTGAATATTCCTGCAGCAGGCTTTTGTAGTCATGTTTGATCTCATTGGCCTCAAGCTGCCTGATAACCGGGGAAAATAATCTCCGGATTATCCTTTTTGTCTCCTCGTACCCGGCATCCAGATACAGGGCGCCCAGTATGGCCTCCATCGTATTCGCCAGGATGGAGGGCTTATTCCTTCCGTTGGTAAGCTCTTCACCCCTGCCCAGCAACAGAAAACCTCCGATCTCCAGCTCCTTTGCGATCCGGCACAGGGAGCTTTCGTTTACTACCGCGGCCCTGTGTTTTGAGAGGTCCCCCTCCCTTGACTCCTTGAAGACATCCATAAGAATATGGCTGACAGCAAGATCCAGGACAGCGTCGCCCAGAAATTCAAGCCTTTCATTATCACTCATTCCGGGGGTTTTAATCTCATTGACGTATGAGGAGTGCCTGAACGCCTCAATCAGGATATCAGGGGCACTGAATGTATAATCAAGTTTTTCGTACAGAAGGTTTATGTTTTTCATAAATGATATGTATAATAATATAAGACTGAACTTAAACTTTAGAAAATCCTCTTAATCTTCTTTGCTTTTTTATCGGGTATATGATAAATCTTAATACTTGAAATATGTTTAACATGCAAGGGCCTGATAAAAAATTTGATTGAGAGAAAAAAATGAAAAAGAGAGTAATTTTTTATAAGCAGGACATTGAGAACGCTTTAATAAGGATAGCCGGAGAGATCATTAAAAGGCATGATTCAATGGAAGATGTTGTGCTTGTAGGGATAAGGACCTGCGGGGCCTTTCTTGCGAAGAGGCTTCA
>JBFYXR010000405.1:0-9289 GCA_041310455.1 Desulfobacteraceae bacterium
ATCCTGACCAGGAGTCCAAATGAAAAGATCTCCATATCTGAAGGATTAAGAAGGGTTGTGCCGTTTCCGAATAAATATATGATGGCAGCAGGCATTCCGCAACCGATCCCTAATACGATCAGTAGGCTCAGGTATTGATTGACGATCGGCATCAGCGGCCGTTTCTTTTCTTTACCTCTGGAAAGCAAGGCGCCCAGCAAAGGAATAAAGAAGAAACCTGCGACAAAAACAGCCCAATATAGGTGGCTTTCACGAAATGCTTTGACTGTAAGGCCAAGGATTAAACCAAGTATCAGCCACCAGAAGTCGATGCCGATAGCAGCCATCAACGGAGTCAATCGATCCCGATCCTTCACGTCCAGGACCCTATCCTTTTCCATAATTTTAATCTCATCCAGCTTGAATTCATCTTCAAGTTCCTTATTTTCAATGCGCATTTCCCCCAAAGGAGGAATCGTCAAGGAACCGCCGTCTTTTCGTTCAAGCTTAAGGGGACTCGATGTTTGGTTGGACATTATTTTCATAGCTAAAGGCCTCCGAATAAATTGTTAATGCCTGCGCCTTGTCGGTGCGCTTATTAAAGCTATAAAATCAATGTTGTAGTGAGCTTGTTCTTTTTGCTCTGCGTTGGGAAAACTACTTGTTTATATTATCAAATTACTTTTAATGTAAGGTCAAATGTCTATTGAACTTTCGCAACTCGAATACAGTTCTGAAGTGAAAATTAGATTGGCAGCTAAGATGGTGGTAAATATTGCACAGCTGGTGTAAAATAACAAGAATATTTTTTGAACAGCAACTACCGATTAGAACCGCCAGCTTTAGTGCTTCGATTCGTAAATACAGTCGATACTTCAGCGAAATAGGATGCATGAAACACTCACTCAGCACAAAGTCCTGAGTAAAAAAATTCGTTATCGAATTTATGAATCGATGGACTTAGGGCGCCTGGGTTGCAGGGTGCAGCGGTTCGAGGGTATTTATTTTAATGGTGCCCCCTTGACAAAATGGAAATGAGGGCATAAAAGTTCTGCCTTGTCCTAAAATGACAATCTCGGGACAGAGGTGGGAACGAGGTATATATGAAACTCAGGGTAAAAGACGCAGCGGAACTTTTGCAGGTTTCGGAAAAGACTATATATCGCTGGATAGCGCAGGAAAAGCTTCCCATGCACCAGGTCAGCGGACAGTACAGGTTTAACCGGGCCGAGCTCCTGGAGTGGGCCACATCAAAAAGCATTCCCATGTCGCCCAAGATTATGGAGGAACCGGAAGATGCGTTTATTCCTTCCCTGGAAGAGGCACTGCGTTCCGGCGGCGTCCATTACCGTGTCGGCGGCAAAGACAAGGTGTCAGTGCTTCGCAGCGTCGTTAACATCCTCGCGCTGCCGGAGGAGGTTGACAGGGAGTTCCTGTTCCAGGTCCTCCTTGCCCGAGAGTCCCTGGGGTCAACGGCAGTAGGGGACGGCATAGCCATCCCCCATGTCCGCAATCCCATTACGCTCCATGTCACGAAGCCCCTTATGGCCCTCTGCTTTCTTGAGACGCCCATCGATTTCCAGGCAATAGACGGGAAGCCGGTGCACACCCTTTTTACCATAGTAAGCCCGACCATCAGGGCCCATCTTAATCTGCTTTCAAAGCTTTCAATGGGCCTCAGAAATCCTTCCTTCGCAGGGGCGATCGCAGGGGTAGGTTCAAGGGAGGAGATCTTTCAGGAGGCAGGCAGGCTTGATGCAAGCCTCAGCACAGGCGCACAGCAAAAGGAGGAACAGGCGTCATGACCATGGGACTGATGCTGGCATCCCTTGCAATCCTTTTTTCAGGAGGCATTGCGGCTGCATTCGCAAACGGGCCGGGAAAGGCCGCCTCCCGCATCGGGGCTGCATCATGCGTCGCGGGGGCAGTGCTGGCCGTCATCGCCGCGGGAACAGTGCTGTGGTCCGGGAATGACTCATCTATACGCATGGCGTGGCAGGTCCCCTTTGCCTCCTTTTATATCGCAATAGATCCCCTGTCCGCATTTTTTATCATCACGATCTCACTTGTCTGCGCCCTTGCCGCCATCTACGGGACGGCCTATCTGGACGCCTGGCGCGGGAAGAAGAGCCTGGGCGCAGCCTGGTGCTTTTTTAACCTGCTTTTTGCCTCCATGCTACTGGTGGTCGTCTCAAGGAACGGGATATTGTTCCTGGTCGCATGGGAGGCCATGTCACTTTCTTCCTTCTTCCTTGTGATGTTCGAGCATGAGAAGCCAGAGGTGCGCGAGGCAGGCTGGGTATATCTTATAGCGGCCCATGTCGGGCAGGCGTGCCTGATGTTTCTCTTTGTCCTCCTGGGAGGACAGAACGCCAGCCTTGATTTTGACAAATTTGCTTTGCCCATGGGCGGAGCCGCGGCAGGGACCATGTTTATCCTTGCCGTAGCCGGTTTCGGGGCAAAGGCGGGATTCCTGCCCCTGCATGTGTGGCTGCCTGACGCGCACCCTGCTGCGCCTTCCCATGTCTCTGCTGTTATGAGCGGTGTGATGATCAAGATGGGGATATACGGCCTTATACGCATAGTATCGCTTTTAGGGATGCCTCCCCAGTGGTGGGGCTGGACCCTTCTTGTAATCGGGGCGGTCTCAGGTGTCATGGGCGTCCTTTTCGCGCTGGCGCAGCATGACATCAAGAGGCTCCTTGCCTATCACAGCGTTGAAAATATCGGCATCATCACAATCGGACTCGGGCTTTGGCTCCTGGGCGTTTCAATAAACAATCCGGCTGTCGCCGCCCTGGGGCTGATGGGAGGGCTCCTCCATGTCCTCAACCATGCGATCTTCAAGAGCCTGCTGTTCTTCGGGGCAGGGGCGGTTGCCCATGCAGCAGGCACAAGGGATATGGACCTGCTTGGAGGGCTTATGAAACGCATGCCCCATACGGCGCTGGCCTTCGGCATAGGCGCTGCAGCCATATGCGGGCTTCCTCCGCTTAACGGTTTTGTGAGCGAGTTTCTTATCTACATCGGGGCCTTCGGTTTAGTGGCCAGGGCAGACGCGCTGGCCAGTCCCATGGCAGGGGGATTGATTGCCCTTACAGCGCTGGGGCTTATAGGAGGCCTTGCGGCGGCATGCTTTGCCAAGGTCTTCGGCATAGTCTTTCTGGGTGAGCCGCGCAGCGGGGCGTCCGCAAGGGCACACGAGGCCCCCAAGCCAATGATCTTTGCCATGACTTTTCTTGCGGCGCTCTGCATCATCCTGGGTCTGGCAGGCCCCCTTGCGGTTAAGCTCATAACCCCTGCTGCAGTTCAACTGCTCGGGGACGGCAAGGTTCAGGAGATATCTGCCATGGCATGCGCTATACTTTTAAAGATAAGCATTGCAGGCGGTGCGCTGATAATCATCTCAGGGCTTTTCTGGGGATTGCGAAGGTTACTGCTGTCAGGCCGCGTCAATGCCGCCGGCCCCACGTGGGACTGCGGCTATTCGGCCCCGACCAGCCGCATGCAATACACGGCATCCTCCTTTGCATGGCCGGTGATCAACATGTTCCGGTGGGTCGTGAGGCCAAGGCTTCATGTGGGTATGAGGAAAGGGCTCTTCCCCCATTATGCCGAGCTGTCATCCCACACCGACGATATCTTTCGCCAGGGCCTCTTTGCTCCCATATTCAGATCGATAAGCAGGATGGCTCAGCGCGTCCATGTCCTGCAGGAGGGCCGCAACCAGCTTTACGTGCTTTATATAGCCATCACGATCCTTGTCCTTCTGCTGGTGAAAGTGAGGTAGTGTGACATGAACATTATTGCATCAATAATCCATGTACTCCTTGCGCTGATACTTTCACCACTCCTGGTGGGAATAATCAACCGGACAAAGGCCAAGTTTGCGGGAAGAAAGGGTCAGCCCCTGCTGCAGGCCTATTATGACCTTATCAAGCTGCTCAAAAAGGGTTCGGTATACAGCACCACTTCAACATGGGTATTCCGCCTCGGTCCTGTCGCGGCCCTGAGTGCGGTAATAATTTCAATCATGATAATACCATCAGGCGGGATAGGGGGCATGCTTGCATTTCCCGGGGATTTCATCCTTATGGCCTACATCCTTGGAATGGCGCGATTCGTCACAGTGATCGCGGCCATGGATACAGGGTCTGCCTTTGAGGGCATGGGCGCTAGCCGCGAGGTGCAGTTCGCGATCATCGCCGAGGTTGTGCTGCTTCTGGGGCTGGCCGTGCTTGCCGCAGGCACCAGGGAGATCAGCCTTTCCGGGATCTACTCCGGGCTGTGGGATAATTCCGCATCACCCCTGGGGCCGGCGGCCTTTCTTGTGTTCTTTGCCTTTTTGATTGTTTTACTGGCAGAAAATGCCAGGATCCCTGTGGATGACCCCAACACACACCTGGAACTCACAATGATTCATGAGGTCATGGTACTGGACCACGGAGGGGTTGACCTGGCATTCATACAATACGGCGCTTCCCTGAAGCTGTGGCTCTTTTCAGCCCTTCTGGTCGGCATAGCCATGCCGCTCAGGACCGGCGACCCCTTGACGGACATGGCTGTTAATGTAATCGGCATTTTTGCCGTGGCGGTGCTGGTCGGCATAATCGAATCAGGCATGGCAAGGCTCAGGCTCCTGCATGTGCCCCAGATGCTTATAGTGGCCCTTTCCGTCACAGTGGCCGCGCTGTTATGGACATTGAGATGAATGATATAGGCGTAAGGCCCAAGGCACGGGGCGCAAGGGGAGATTTTAAATTATTTCTTACTCCTTGAGCCCTGTGCCCTGCGCCCTGAGCCGCTAACGATGGCTTTGTAAAAATGACTCGACTAGATTACTTCTGTCGCTCTCTATAATCCATATTGGATATAATAAAATGATTGTTTGGACCGATATCTTTATTCTAATGCTTGTGCTGGCAGATTTCCGCCTCCTGGCCACCAGCCGTCTGGCCGCGGTTATCCAGACAACTGTTCTCCAGGCAATTGCCTTAAGCGCTTTTATGCTGACCATTGCAGACAGGCCATGGCCTCTGCTCCTGATTTTTTTGTCCCTTGTTACCCTCACGGTCAAGGGCGTGATACTGCCGTGGCTTCTCAACAGGGCCATGAGAGAGGCAGGCGTTCAGAGGGAGATTGAGCCGATTGTCGGCTACAGCGCCTCGGTGCTTATCGGGATGATCCTGCTGGGCCTGAGCTTTCTGATCTTCATACCTTTAAAGTCATCGGTCTCCGTGGAATCCTCATTTCTCCTGCCCGGCGCGCTGTTTACGACCCTTACAGGGCTGTTGATGATAGTATCGCGCAAGAACGCGCTTACCCAGGTGGCCGGTTACCTGGTCATGGAAAACGGGGTATACGCCTTCGGCGCGGCCCTTGCTGTTGAAGAGCCCCTGCTGGTTGAGATGGGCGTGCTGCTGGATGTATTTGTGGCGGTATTTGTGATGGGCATCACTGTCTATCAGATATCCAGGGAGTTTGATCATATAGACACAGACCGCCTGTCGGAACTGAAGGATTGATATCATGCTTGTAAGTATTGTCCTGATACCTCTCATGCTCGGGCTACTGGCCCTTGTAATGCCCTGGAAGGGGGCAAGAAGAGCGCTATTGATTGCCGGAGCTGCGTATCATTCCGCGATGACGGTCTTCCTTGGCCTGTTCCGGAAGGATGCATACACCTCAGGCGCCTGGATCGGCCTTGACAGCCAGGGGCTTTTATTCCTGGCCATCACGTCCGCGCTTTTCCTTGCCGTCGCAATCTACACCACGGGTTATCTCGGAAGGGATTCCGAGCGCAAGGTCCGGGACTCTGTTGAAGGATTTCTTTTCAGCAACGAGCCTGAGGCCATGTTCATAGCCTGCCTGCTCCTGTTCCTTACATCAATGAGCATGGTCTGCATAAGCCGCGATATGGGGCTTCTGTGGGTCGCGGTAGAGGCCACCACCCTTGTGAGCGCTCCCCTTATCACCTTCCACAGGCACCACAGGAGCCTGGAGGCGACATGGAAATACCTCCTGATATGCTCTGTCGGCATAGCGATTGCCCTTCTGGGCAATTATTTCCTGGCATTTGCAGGACACGGGAAGACCCACCTCAACCTGGACAACCTGGTCGCAGGCGCCGGCCTGCTGGATCAGACATGGCTCAAGGCGGCATTTTTAATGCTGCTGGTCGGCTACGGCACTAAGATGGGCATGGTCCCCATGCATACATGGCTGCCTGACGCACACAGCGAGGCGCCCTCAATGGTCTCCGCACTTCTCTCCGGGGCGCTCCTGAACTGCGCCTTCCTCGGCATTCTGAGGGGGCATACGGTGCTTGCCGCAGCGGGTCTTGGAGAATTCAGCGGTGAGCTGCTTGTCTTTTTCGGCATGCTTTCCATGGCAGTGGCCGCGGCATTCATGATACGCCAGAACGATTATAAAAGGATGCTGGCCTATTCGAGCATAGAGCATATGGGAATACTGGCCCTGGGCGTGGGGCTTGGCGGACTTGCCGGCACAGGGGCAATGCTCCACGCCGTCAACCATTCCATTACAAAGGGACTGCTCTTTCTCGTCTCCGGCCATCTTCTCTTCACCTACGGGAGTAAAAAGACTTATGATGTCCGCCATGTCATCAGGACAGCCCCCCTGACAGGCATCCTGTGGGTGGCTGGATTCCTGGCTATCACAGGCGCGCCGCCCTTCGGCGCCTTTCTCAGCGAGGTGACCATACTGAAAGGCATGCTTGAAGCGGACAGATGGGGAATAGCAATCGGCTATCTCGCCGTGCTTGCGGTGATCTTCATTGCCATGGCAAGGATCGTGATTCCCATGGCATTCGGCCTTCCCCAACAGGATCAGCCTGTGGAGGAGTCTCCTCTCAGCAAAAAGGAACCCCTCTGGTTTGCCGGACCGGCAATGGTCATGGCATTTATTATCCTGGCCCTGGGTCTTTACATCCCGGGATCCGTCTGGAACTTTCTGGGGCAGGCAGCAGCCATGAAAGGGGGGTTTTAGCATGTCATCTCCTGATCTTCTCAGAATAGTCAACGGACAGGCGATAGACCGGGCGGCCCTTCCCGTCATTCCATTCAGGGATTTCCGCCGGTCAGTAATAGATCATGTAAAGGCAGGGGCCAGCCTTTCGGCAATGCCGGCCTGGCGTCCTGAAAAGGTTAACAGGCTGCAAATAATTGCAGTACTGTCAAGGCCCTCATCCGGCGATATCCTGCTTGCGGCAAGCGACCTGCCTGATCCGTGGCCGTCATTGACTCCTGACTGCCCTGCCGCCCACTGGTTTGAAAGGGAGATCGCCGAGACATGGCAGGTAAGGCCTGAAGGCCATCCCTGGCTCAAGCCCATACGCTTTCTGCATTCACATGATGCAGGCTCACATGATCCCGCTACCGTCGGCATTACGGATTTTTTCCGGATTGCGGGGGAGGAATCCCATGAAGTTGCGGTAGGGCCGGTCCATGCCGGGGTTATTGAACCCGGTCATTTCCGGTTTCTATGCCACGGCGAGACCGTCTATCATCTTGAGATATCCCTGGGCTATCAGCACCGCGGCATTGAGCGGGCCATGTCCGGGGGGCCGGGGCCGCGCAGCATACATTACATGGAGACCCTGGCAGGAGATACTACTATGGGCCACTCGGCAGCCTATTGCAGGTCTGTGGAGGCAATGGCCGGCATATTTGCCCCGCCGCGGGCCGAGGCCATAAGGGCCATAGCGGCTGAACTGGAAAGAATTGCAAACCACACGGGCGACCTTGGCGCGCTTGCCGGTGATGTGGGATTTCTTCCGACCATGAGTTACTGCGGAAGGATAAGGGGAGATGTCCTTAACATGACGGCCCTTATTTGCGGCAACCGGTTCGGACGAGGCCTTGCGCGCCCGTCAGGCACTGGATATGACCTGGATAAGGAATTGATAGAGATCCTTCTGTCCAGGCTGGACGAGGTTGAAAAGGATGTCACCGGGGCTGTAGAGCTTATGTTTGACACCCCCTCCGTACTTGCAAGGTTTGAAGGGACAGGGGTCTTATCAGAGGATACCGCAAGGGAGATCGGCCTGGTCGGCGTAGCGGCCCGCGCATCAGGCCTTGACTGCGATGTGCGCAGGGAATTCCCTTACGGCATGTATCGTTTTGCCCAGGTGCATACCTGCACATGGACCACAGGCGACTGTTTTGCCCGCGCCTATGTGCGATGGCTGGAGATCAAGGCATCCCTGGATTTTATCCGTCAGCAGCTTCTTGAACTTCCTGAGGGACCTGTATCATGTGACCTTCCTCCCATAAGGGGAGATATGCTTGCGGTAAGCATGGTTGAAGGGTGGAGGGGTGAGATATGCCACGTGGCTGCCACGGACTCAAAGGGCCGTTTTGAATTTTATAAGGTGGTTGATCCGTCATTTCATAACTGGTTCGGCCTGGCTTTGGCGCTCCGCGGCCAGCAGATATCCGATTTTCCGCTGTGCAATAAGAGTTTTAATCTATCCTATTGCGGGCATGATCAATGAAGAAGGCGCAGCCCTTCGATTTCACTCAGGGGCATGAGTGTGTCGAATGAGGCACAGGGCACAGGGCGCAGGGTGAAAGTCAAAAGATGAAGAAGGCGCAGGGCGCAATAGTAAATTTCAAATCTCAAATTTGAAATTTGAGATTTTCCCTTGCGCCTTAAGCCCTGTGCCTTGCGCCACCTTGATATAATTCAGTATCGTTATTAACAACTATTTTCTAATTATAAAGAGATTCTATGCTAAGGATTGTCAAAACCCGCATTCAACAGAAATACAGGACCATGGCCTGGCCGGACGGGCCTCCGCCGGAGCTGCCGGGCCGTTTTGTCGGTCGGCCGGCGGTGAGCCATACAAGCTGTAAAAGGGGCTGTGATCTTTGCATCTCTGTCTGTCCCGTGAATGCTATCCACCGGTCCCATGAAACCGGGGGGCCTGTGATTGATACCGGTCGATGCCTCTTCTGTCGCGCCTGCGAAGGCGCATGCCCTAAAGGGGCTATACATTTCAGCCGGGAATACCGGCTCGCAACCTCGCCCCGTCACGAGCTCTTTGTGCAGGCAGGGTCGCCTGAACACGGGCCCGCCAGACACGAGGTTGCAGCAAAACTGTTCAACAGGTCATTGAAGCTCAGGCAGGTCTCAGCCGGAGGGTGCAATGCCTGCGAGGCGGACAGCAACGTCCTGGGGACCCTTGCCTGGGACATGGGACGCTTCGGGATTCAGTTCGTGGCATCCCCCAGGCACGCGGACGGCCTTCTGATCACAGGACCTGTTACGGAGAACATGAGGCTGGCAC
>JBFYXR010000407.1:0-8882 GCA_041310455.1 Desulfobacteraceae bacterium
GGAGAATCCGCTGATCGTGAGGGACTTTTCCCGCTGCATACTCTGCGGGAGGTGTGTCCAGGCCTGCAATGAGGTCCAGGTAAACAGGGCCATAAGCCTCGGATACAGGGGGGCCTCGGCAAAGGTCATTACAAAGGGAGACCGTCCCCTGGCAAAATCCGACTGCGTTTTCTGCGGAGAATGCGTCCAGGCATGTCCCGTGGGCGCCCTTTTCGGAAAGGATGAATTGCGTTCGCCTGCCGCTGATCCGGGTATAAATAAGGTCCGGACCACGTGCGCATACTGCGGGGTAGGGTGCCAGCTGTATCTGCATGTAAAGGAAAACAGGGTGGTAAGAGTCACGGGCGTTGAAGATGCCGGCCCTAACTTCGGAAGCCTCTGCGTCAAGGGACGTTTCGGCTATGATTTTATAAATGACGACAGAAGGCTGACCAGCCCCCTTATCAGGGAAAATAACGGATTCAGGGAGGCAACCTGGGATGAGGCACTTGATCTCATAGCAGAAAGGCTGTCCGCTATAAAAACCGAGCATGGCCCTGATTCAATCGGCGTGTTCTCAAGCGCCCGCATCACCAATGAGGAAAACTACCTTGCCCAGAAGTTCGCCAGGGCGGTAATAGGCACCAACAACATCGATCACTGCGCGCGGCTCTGCCACGCATCAACCGTGGCCGGCCTGGCTGCCTCCTTCGGGAGCGGGGCCATGACAAACCCCATAGAGGATCTGGAAAAGGCCGATGTGATTTTAATCACCGGCTCAAACACCACGGAAAATCACCCCGTGCTTTCATCCTATGTAAAAAGGGCAGTGACATCCCGCAGGACAGGGCTGATTGTTGTCGATCCCAGGAAGATACCTATAACGCAGTTTGCGACCCTCTGGCTGAGGCAGAACCTTGGCACGGACGTGGCGTGGCTGAACGGCATGATGCATGTGATAATCAAGGAAAGGCTCTACGATGAAGATTACGTCAGTTCCAGGACAACAGGCCTGGATGAATTGAAAAGGACAGTGGAGAAATACACCCCGGAATATGTGGAAGAGATAACCGGGATACCGCGGGACCTGCTTGTGCAGGCTGCACGGATGTACGCACAGGCAAAGGCCGCATCAATCATCTACTCCATGGGCATCACCCAGCACACTACAGGCACCGACAATGTCAAGTCAGTTGCAAACCTGGCCATGCTGTGCGGTAATGTTGGCATTGAAGGCGGCGGGGTCAACCCCCTCCGCGGTCAGAACAACGTTCAGGGCGCCTGTGACATGGGGGCGCTGCCCAATGTCTATACGGGATATCAGAAGGTTGATGATCATGCCATCAGGGACCGCATGGAGAGGGCATGGGGCATTAAAGGCCTGCCTTTCCTGCCCGGGCTTACCGTAACAGAGATGATGGAAATGGCCAATGGAGGAGAGATCAAGGCGCTCTATGTCATCGGTGAAAACCCGATGTTATCCGACCCTGATCTGAACCATGTCAAAAAGGGCCTGGAGAAACTGGACTTCCTTGTCGTGCAGGACATATTCCTTACCGAGACGGCGGAGCTTGCGGATGTGGTTCTGCCGAGCGCGTCATTTGCCGAAAAGGACGGTACTTTCACCAATACCGAGAGGAGGGTTCAGCTGTTGAGAAAGGCAGTGGAATCGCCGGGAGAGGCAAAGGATGATATGGAGATAATATGCGCCCTGTCCGGACGGATGGGCTATCCCATGGACTACAGGGATTCAAAATCCGTGATGCAAGAGATCGCCGGGCTGACCCCATCCTATTGCGGGATAAATCACGGCAGGCTTGAAAAGGACGGCATCCACTGGCCATGCCCGGCAGATGACCATCCTGGCACTCCATGCCTTCATATTGACAGGTTCACCTGCGGCCTCGGGGTCTTTCATGCAATAGATTATATCCCTCCGGCAGAAATCCCGGATAAGGATTACCCGTTATTCCTGACTACCGGACGGGTGCTGTACCAGTATCATACCGGTACAATGACCATGAAGTCCGACGGCCTGAATGAACTTGCACCTGCCAGTTTTGTGGAGATCTCAAGAAAGGATGCACATGGCGGCGGCATAGCAGACGGGGATTTGCTCAGGATCTCATCAAGAAGGGGAGAAATCAAGGCAAAGGCAAGGATATCTGAAAAGGCAGTGGACGGGACTGTGTTTATGCCCTTCCACTATGCCGAGGGCGCTGCCAATGTGCTGACAAACAAGGCCCTTGACCCTGTTGCAAAGATCCCGGAATACAAGGTGTGTGCAGTAAGGCTTGAGAAATTATAGCATTTAATGAAGGAAGGATTTAAAATTGAAAATCAAGACATCAACCATAACTATTTTGTCTCTTTTAATAACAGCCATCATAATATCGTGCCTTGCATCAGGTTGCGGCGACAGCAAATCATCGGGGAAGACTGTCGACAAGATCGCCATAGAGGACCTGACCGGCAGGTCGGTTATGATCCCACAGTCGGAGGATATAAAAAGGGTGGCCGTTCTCACTTTCCCCGAGGTTATGGCCACCTATGTGGTCGGGGTCAATGATAGGCTGTGCGGTGTAACAGATTCAGTAAAAAACTGTGACCTGCTGACCATGTATGATCCGCACCTCAAGAAAGTCCCTGCCGTCTGTTCATCGACAGGCCAGGTCAATATTGAGGCCCTGCTCGAGGCTAAACCGGATATCGTTATCGGTTCTGAAAGCGACATGGGACCGGTGGAGAATGGCTCAGGGCTCACAGCCCTGAGGATAAACAGCACAACGGCAAAGGGTTCAATCAGCCAGTTAAGGAATGAGATCCGGTTCTTCGGGATGACCTTCGGGAAGGAGGAAAAGGCGGAACAGTATGTCGTATACCTCGATAATATCCTGTCGCTGATAAAGTTCTCCCTTGCCGATATGCCGGCGGAACAGAGGCTCAGGATCTTCACCGGCTTTAATGCCGATCACCTTGGCACCTACGGCAGCGGCACATTCATGGATGAATGCATCAAGGCCGCGGGGTGTGTTAATGCGGCAGAGGCAGTATCCGGTCCAGGCGGAAAAGAGGGGGGGGCTGCCACCGTATCCATGGAGCAGGTCCTGAGCTTTGATCCCGATATAATTGTCATTGACAGCGGCAACCCCGATGATCTTTTAAGCGACCCGTCATGGTCAAAGCTGAAGGCCGTTCAAAATAAAAGGGTCTATCGTCTGCCCGCGGGATTTTATACATGGGACAGGGTATCCTGCGAGGCGGCGGTAATGGTTCCCCAGTGGCTGGCAGTAACCTCATATCCTGATAAGCTGAACTTTCTCGATATGAGCGACCGGGTGAGGGAGTTTTATGCCAAGAATTTTAATTTCCAGCTGACAGACAACATAATCAACAATATCCTTCACCCTTCCTCGGATGCGAAATAAAGGACAATACCGGGATAAGGATTAAGCCGACAGGAAATATCCGATTCATTCAGCTTCGTTCAATTATCGAACGGCATGGTCCTTAGTAAAGAAATGGCCAGAAAAATGGGGATCATTTGAAAAAGAGCTCCTTTCCCGCAACTGGCCTGTCGAATCAGGGAAAAAACCAAATGCTATTGTTTCATCATCTGAGACTTCAGATCTTTTGGTGGAGGCCGGGTACTATGTGCTTACAAAAAGATTCTCATCCAAGGAACAGAAAAGAAGCTATCCGGCATCATCTATGAACGAGGGGTGGACGATAAGGGTTTTGCAATTATCCGCTCCAAGGGAGACCAGACATTGTTTGGCGGATATTCCACCCATGAGATGAAGAAGAAATTAATGATCCCCGACTCCAGACCATTGGCGGATTTTCTGCCTACGCTGACCATCAAGGCAAAAGACTTTGCGACCGAACTCACCAGTCATAATGTGATCGAAAAAGATTTGACCGGCGAAACCCAAATCTCAGGCGAGCATATCGAAAACAATCGCGCTGTTCGAAAGATGCTGATCGAACGCGGTGTTAAACCGGAGGCACTGCCTCCTGCTGAGGATATAAAGAAGGTTCAACGCAAACTTCAAGGGGATGAAAAGAGACTCATTCAAACCGTTAAAAAGGATAAAGTCAGAGGAAGTAAATGATTGTATTGGCGGAGGCGGCTTAAGGGACAGTAAGTTTGCTTGATGCAGATACAGTATGGTATTGTTGATGAACACTGCAAACCAGCCAAGAGGAGCATCACATGGACACGAATAAAAAGGACATCAGATGGAAACAGCGGTTCCAGAATTTTGAGAAGGCATTTCTGCTTCTTGACAGAACCCTGGAGATAAAGAAACCTTCTGAGCCTTAGAAGGCCGGATAGTGATATATCAAAGGAAATAGGACAAAAAATGTGGGTTTTATTTATTTGACAGAAGACTTAATTGTAGTTACGATATGCCTATGAAATATGAATGGGACGAAAATAAAAGGATCGCCAATTTCATAAAACATAGTGTCAATTTTTCTGAAGCTGAGCGTTTTGACTGGAGCTCAGCCATTGAAACAATTGACGACCGGGCCGATTATCGCGAGAAACGATGGATTGCACTGGGATTTATCGAAAGTCGTCTCCATGTTCTTACATATACTATTCGAGGTAATAACATTCGACTAATCAGCCTTCGTAAGGCCAATAGGCGAGAGAGGGATTGTTATGAAAAAAAAACCTGACTATATAAAACAAAAAGATTGGGATGCGGTCGATTCTCCACCGCTTTCCAAAAAGATATTGTCAAAGATGCAAGATGTTAAAAAGACACATCCCGAAATCCCGCCTCGTGTACGCGGTCCTCAAATTATGCCGACAAAGAAACAGCTTACGCTTCGGTTAGATGAAGAAGTAGTAGATTATTTCAAGTTGCATGGCAAAGGCTGGCAAACACAGATAAATGATGTGCTTGTTGAGTATGTTCAATCTCATGATGATAAGAATTCCAGTCTCTAGCCGGGGAAAACATACACCGACTTAATTCTTCCCCTCACAATCCTCAGGTTGTTGAAACTGGATATTATTGACTTCCAATTACGCTTAACATATATTTATTCCACATAAAAATAGCAGTCTGACCATTTTTTTTAATCACTTCATTATTATTTTGCTCATTATTTTATAAATGAATTTTATATGGAAGACCGGAAAATTGCTCTAATAACAGGCGCAAGCAAGGGGATAGGGGCGGCAATCGCCCTTACCATGGCAAGGCAGGGCTTTGACATATGGCTTAACTACAGGAGCGACCATGAGGCGGCGGCCAGGGTGGCGGCCATGGTAAAAGAGGCAGGCGTCTCCTGCCTTCTGCTTCCGTTTGACGTATCAGACGTGGAGTCTGTCCGGGGGGCGCTGAACCCTCTGCTGGAAAAGGACACCCCCTATGTCCTGGTAAACAACGCCGGCCTGAACAGGGACGCCCTGCTGGTCTGGATGAGCGAGGAGGAGTGGCGGGATGTCATGTCGGTCAGCCTTGACGGCTTTTTCCACGTGACAAAGCTGGTATTGAACTGGATGTTGAGGAAAAGGCAGGGCCGCATCATCAACATTGTCTCCACATCCGGGGAGATAGGCCTGCCCGGGCAGGTGAACTATTCGGCCGCCAAGGCGGGGCTTATAGGCGCCACAAAGTCCCTTGCAAAGGAAGTGGCAAAGCGGAATGTCCTTGTCAATGCGGTCTCCCCCGGGTTTATTGAGAGCGAGATGACAAAGGACCTGCCCAGGGACAAGATCCTGCCGATGATCCCCCTGGGCCGCTTCGGAAGGCCGGAGGAGGTGGCGGCAGTAGTCGGTTTTCTCTGTTCCGAAGACGCATCATACATTACAGGACAGGTATTTTCAGTGAACGGCGGCACAAGCACGTGAGAGGCATGGTTTCATAAATATGCACAGGACAGCAATCACAGGCATAGGCATCATCTCATGCCTTGGAAACGACGTTGAGACCGTCGGCAATGCCCTGCGATACGGCAGATCAGGGATTGTCATTGATGAAAACCGTAAAAGGCTCGGTTTCCGCAGTCCCCTGACAGGGGCGATAACCGGGTTTGATCCGGAAAAATATCTCTCAAAAAAACACCGCAAAACCATGCCGGACTTTGCAGTCCATGCCTTTGCCGCGGTTATGGACGCGTTAAGGATGTCTGGGCTGGACCAGGCCGATATACAGAATGAGGATACCGGCCTTATCTTCGGATGCGACTCCAGCTGTGTAGCCGCTATTGAACAGGTTGAGCTTCTGCGCGAACACAAGGAAACCAAATCCATAGGAAGCGGCCTTATCTTCCGTTCCATGACATCCACCGTCACCATGAACCTCAACACCATCCTCAAGACAAAGGGCGCGTGCTGGACCATCAGCTCCGCCTGCTCCAGCGGGGGCCATGCAATAGGCCAGGCCGCGGGCCTTATTGCCATAGGACAGCAGGAGAGGATCATCTGCGGCGGCGCCCAGGAGATAACCTGGGAGTCCATGTGCAGCTTTGACGGCCTCGGGGCCTTTTCCACCCGCACGGACAATCCCAAGGCCGCGAGCCGCCCCTTTGACATGGATCGTGACGGGCTTGTGCCAAGTGGCGGCGCCGCGGCACTGGTCCTTGAGAGATACGATCTGGCGGAAAAAAGAGGGGCCAGGATACTGGGCGAGATCATAGGCTATGCCTTTTCCTCAGACGGTTTTAACCTGTCCGTCCCCAGCCATGAGGGGCTTCATCGTGCCATGACCCGGGCAATAAAGAACGCAGGCATTAAACCTTCCGATATAGATTACATCTGTGCCCATGCCACATCCACCCCTGCGGGGGACAGCGCCGAGGCCGACAATATCCTGAGCGTGTTCGGAGAAAATACACCATGGGTTTCATCCCTGAAATCCATGACAGGCCATGAGCTGTGGATGTCAGGGGCAGCCCAGGCAGTCTATTCCATAATTATGGGCCGGCAGGGGTTCATCGCCCCGAACATTAATTTCAATAAACCCGATAAGCGCTCTGAAAAACTGAAGATCGTTGAGGAGACGATAGAATCTCAGCCTAAAAAAATACTCTGCAATTCCGCAGGCTTCGGCGGGACAAACGCCTGCATCATTATCAGGACGGAAACATGAAATATGACTATATTGTCATAGGTTCAGGGATATCCGGGCTTGTTTCATCCATCATCCTTTCTAAAAACGGTTATAGAGTCGGACTGATTGAAAAGTCACACAAAATCGCCCCGCTGCTAAGGGGCTTTCATAGGAAGGGGATCTTTTTCGATACCGGCTTTCATCATGCCGGCAGTATCGGCAAAGGTGAGACAGGTGATACCTTTTTTCGTTACCTCGGGTTCTCCGACAGACTTAAAAAAATCCCATGCAACCCCGAATGTTTTGATATTGTTCGTTTTTTAGACCCCCAATTCGAGTTCCGGTTCCCCTCGGGCTATGATCATCTCAAAGAAAGGCTCCATGAGACATTCACACGCGACAGACACGCTGTGGATGAATATCTCGATGTCGTAGAAAGACAATGCGCAGCCCTTCCCTATCTGAACCTGGATGCGGATTTCGGGGCGCTGGAGGTCCTGAAGAGCGTCCACGGCCCGAGCCTCAGGGAGTTTCTGGATCACCTCACCGACAATGACCTGCTCAAGGCAGTGCTTTCAGTGCACTGCCTCCTGAACGGTGTGCCTCCCCAGGAGCAGGCGCTGAACAACTACGCCTATATAGTCGGTCCATACTATGAATCCGTTCACCGTGTTCATGGCGGAGGCGCTGCGGTAATCAGGGAATTCGAAGACAGCCTGGCCAGGGAAGGCGTTGACGTGTTCTGCGGCAGGGCCGTTGAGGAGATTTCTTTTTCTCCAGCCGGGGTCCTGCAGGGGGTGCGCCTTGAGGATGGCGCGTTCATGGAGGCTAAAGGCTGCATCAGCACGGTCCACCCGCTCAGCATGCTGAAAATGGTGCCTGAGCCCCTTTTCCGTCCCGCCTATATTACCCGTTTAAAATCTCTCGAGGAAACATCTTCAGCCTTTATGCTCTACGGGGAAACAGATTGCGCCCCTGATATCCTGTCAGGATCAAGTGTTTACATATCACCGACCGTACGCATGGGTTCCTTCGGCACAGACAGCCCCCTGGAAGAACGGCCCTTTAATATTGCCTCCATATGCAGCCAAAACGGTGATTCCACAAGGGGCGGGATTATCGCCATATGCCCTGCCTCCATGGATGAAACCAGGCGCTGGGGGGATTCTTTTTCCGGGAACCGCCCGGACGGATACCGTGTTTTCAAGGAAAAGACAGCGGAAAGGATGCTCCGGCACATCGAATCATCCTGCGGGGAACTCCGCGGAAAAATAAAACCGGTTGAATGTTCAACCCCACTGACTTTAAGGGACTATACAAGCAGCCCTTTTGGTAGTATGTATGGGGTTAAACACAGGACAGAGCAATACAACCCTTTGCCTGTAACCAGGTTGCCCGGCCTTTTGCTTGCAGGTCAATCAATTGTTTCACCGGGTCTTTTAGGGGCCATAATCTCGGGCTTTGTCGCGTGCGGTCATATCCTGGGGCATGATCATCTTAGGAGGGAGCTTAAGAAATGCAGTTGAAAAGGGTGGCGGTAACGGGCGTGGGGGCGGTTTCCCCCTTCGGCGTAGGCGCGGATGTCCTGATGGAATCCCTGTACAGGGGTGCAAGCGGGACGGTCATTGTGCCCGAGCTGAAATCCATAAAAGGAGTGCGCAGCCATGTGGCGGCCCTTGTGCAGGGCGTTGACCCCGGCGTAATCCCCAGGAAATACAGAAGATCAATGTCAAGGATGTCCATCTATGCGGTGCTCGCCTGCCAGGAGGCATTGAGACAGGCAGGCCTTTCTCCTGAACGCCTTTCCGGAGGGAATATGGGCATCTGCAT